>NZ_CP038013.1:600000-900000 GCF_004379335.1 Spiroplasma gladiatoris
TTAATAAAGTAGATAATAAAATAATTAATCATAAAGGGAAAACAAATGGAGGTTTAATTTCTACAACAAAACTTTTTGTTTTAATTTCATTTTTTAAGTTTTTTCCTTCTACAGTAACTGTAAATTTAGAATTATTTTTTTCATATTCATTTGCTTTTATAACAACTTGTTTATTTTCTATTGATGTATTAATTTTATTATTATAGTCATTTGAAATAATTTTTAAATCTTTAAAAACATCGTAATTTTCTACATCAATTTTTACTAACTCATTTTTTTTCATATTAATATTTGAAAAGTCAAAATTCCCAAAATCTAAATCCTCTTTATAAACATTAAAGTTTAGTGTAAGTGAATCTTTAGAATTATCTGCACTTAAACTTATTGATGCTTTTCCTGAATTTTTAGAACTTACTTTAACAATATCATTATTTAAGTTAGCTTTTATTATTGAATCGTTGCTTATAGTTTCTATTTTTAAATTATCTAGTTCTTTAAAATTAGTTATTTTAAATTCTCCTTCAAAATTATTTTCTATCATTTTTAAAGGATCAAAATTATTTAATCAACTACCTTGAATAGTTATTTTTTCTTTTGAAAAATTAGTGTAAGTTAAATCAAAAGTTTCACTATTCAATAACATATTTTTTTGACTAATTTTTATAGTAGCTTTTGCAGAATTGTTTAACTCATTTCAAACTAAATCATTTGATATTTCAATATTAATATTATCTAAACTACTTGAAGTGTTTTTTATAATTCATTTTAATAAATTTTCTTTTGAATCATTGTAAGAAACTTCTTTATTAACATTTGTTTTAGATTTAATTTCATTTGTGATTGATGCTAAATCTTGTTTTTTGATTATGTTTGTAAATTTAATATTAACATTTGCATTTAAAGGATTAAGTAAAGAACTATTTACATTGTTACTTGATTTTACTGGTAATTGCATTGAATTATCATTTAACTTTGATAAATCAAAGCTAGTAATGTTTTCTTCATCTAATATGATATTTTTATCAATTTGTTTAATTAATTCACTAATATTATCAATTAATTCTTTATATTCTTTTGTATTATTTTTATAGTCAATTGCAAAAACTTCTTTTGTATAATCTATAGTTTCATTTTTAATTCACTCTAAATCTTTATAGTTATAAACTTTTATTTTTGGTGTTCCTAAAATAAAAGTTGTCCCTTCAATTTTTAAATCAAAGAATTTTTGTTTAAATCAATTATTTTTTTCTGAAGTTGTTTTTAATTCATCATTTACTAATCAATTTTTTATTGAAAATAACTTGTAAATATCTTCAAAATAAAGTTTTGAAAAATTTTCAACTTGATTTTTTTCTTTAACTTGATAAATAAGTTGTTTAAAAATTATTTCATAAGCTGATTTAAAAAACTCATCAATTTTAGGATTATTAAAATCAAGATCATGTAAATCAAACTTAAAATCTTGCATTCAAGATATATCAATAACTTTTCTTAATACTTTAATAGAACCTTTATTATAATCAAAACTATAAATGTTAGAATCATTTTCATCAATTCCAGTATTTCCAGCTTGTGATAAAAAAGTACTATTTGAAAGTTTTGTTATTTGATAACTACTACTATCATTTAAATTAATTAGTTCATTTTCTTTAGTTGCTTCAATTTTTATTAAACCACTATCTGTTGAATAATATTGTTTATATTTTTGATTTGAAAAAACCTCTCCAAATGATCTAATTGTTCCATATTTAAATGAGTTATTTAAAGAGGTAATTTCTTCTGATTTTAATGAGTTAAATTCAACCTCATTTTCAACCAAACTTTTTAGATTCTCATAATCTAATTTGTAAAATTTATCTTTGTAAACTACTATTATATTTTTATCATATGAGATCAAATTAATATTAGCATCTTTTTCAGACGGTTTAATAGCTATAGTTCTAGAACCATTTAATACATGAACAGCGTTTTCTGTATTTCTTTTAAATACGAATAAACTTGTACTACTATTTGAACCATCTTTTATAATGTTATTAAAAACATTAACAGCTCCTAAGTCAGATAATGAAGAGTTTGCAATTGTTATTGTTTCAACATCTTTTTGCTTATCAGCAATACCTTCATCGTTTATGTTAAATATCGAAACCGATCTGTTAGTTATACAAAAAAACTTTTTTAAAATACTATTAAAATAAAACTGTCTTATATTTGTGATAGCATTATGTTTAAATTGTGTATTTTTTATAAAATCAATACTATCATCATCTAAATTTAATTCTTTAATATCAGAATTAATAAATTTTTTAACATCTAGACTATAAATATTGATTAAGTTGCTTGAAACTTTAGAATAGACAATAAGTTTATCATAATATAAATAAAATAAATCTAATTTATAGTTTAATGATTTAATTCTTTTATAATTAGATAAACCTTCACTAGTATTTTTTGAATCATATAATTTTATATTTTCTTTAGTTTTATCACCGATAAAATAATAACTTTTATTTAATTTAGTATCATCATTAATTAAATTTTCTGTTGATGTGTAAGGTACAAAAAATGTTTTCTCCCCTTCAACTTCTTCTTTTAAATATCCTTCACCATATTCTTCAGAATTACTTAATTTCTTACTAAGAAAATAATCATCATTAAACTTATTTTGAATGTTTAACGAACAATAAATAAGAGGTATAAAAAGAAATGTTAAAAGAAATAATATTTTTGATTTTTTCATTTTCTCCTCCTCTTAAAATTATTTTAATTATTCTTTATTATTTCTTTTTTTAAGAACAATTCAAATTGTAGTTGATAATATTAATATTATTGAGATACTTAAAACTGATATTGTGGGAATAATTCATTTTGGTAATGTTTCTGCACCTGATAATCCTAAAATTCTAACTTTTACTAATCGATAGTTTCCTTCTTTTAAAATTTCATTGTTTGCATTGTGAACAGGGTTGTTAAATGCACGATCATATAAATAAACTTCAATTGTTGTGTCATTTGCTTTTAATTTATTTTTTATTTGCTCTTCTTTTACTGCAAAACCAAATCCAGGAGCAAACTTATTACTACTATTTAATATATATTCAATATTATAAGTTGATGCATCTGTTGAAAAACCAACTCCATTAAATTGGTTATTTTGAACAGCTTTAACAATTTTATTTAAATCTAATTGACCTTTTTTATCAGAACTATCTCTATAATCATTTCTGTTCAAAAATGGGTTTTGCTCATAATTTACTATAATTGTTGGTAATTTTATAAATAATTTATTATTTCAATTAACTAAATATTTATTTTTATCTTCAACTGAACCATCTCCTATTTTTAAATAACTTGTTAAAGAATCTCGTTGACCAACTTTTATGTAGATACTGTTTAATTTAGAAGTATAAGTATTTGTAGATTCATCAAAAGTTGTACTGTTTTTATCATTAAAACCTCAACCTTTATTTGCAGGATAATTGGTTTGCCCGCCTACTCAATCATTAATTTCTCAATATTGCATTTGTTGTTGCATTAAACCTTTTAATGAATTATCATTTATGATTTCTGAATTTATTTTATATTCTATTTCATTGTAAATATGACCAACTATGTCATTTATTGTTTTGTATGTATCAAGCACATTGTTGCTATATTTTTCTTCGAAGTATTTAGCAACATTTATCAAATCATAAGAAGATACATAATTTACATGAACTTTTTGTTCTTTAGTATTTTTAAATTTAGAAAACCAAGTTTGTGCTCCATTAACTTCAACAATACCTTCATTATCTAATAATCCATATTTATTATTTGGAAATAATATTTCAGAATTTGTATCATCAACATTTAAGAAATAATCATATTTATTTAACTCAGCATTTTTTTCATTATTATAATCAGCTTCAGAACTAAATTCTTCTCTTTTTAAACTATTAGCTTTGATCTCTGCTTGAGATTTTGTAATCGAATCAGAAAATAGTCTACCAAAATCTAAATCATTTTGTTCTGGTAAGTTTTTATAATTGTTTGCAATTTCTTGTGTTAGCAAATTTAATTTTTCAGATTTTGATAGTTTATTTTGATCTCCACTCAATTTAAAATTAATTACTTCAGGCGCTTGTTTTATTTTGGAAATATCATATTTTTTATACAATTTAGAAAATGAGTAGTTCGCAAAAGATTTTGAACTGTTTTCAGGCGCTTGATTTTCTTTATAAATTGTATTTTTACTAGAACACTTTCTTGTTAGAAAAATTAGTTCTCCATTTGTATAATTCAAAGTGTTAGGGACAATTTCAAATTGTAAATTGTATTCTTCATTATTTGTAGTAGTTGAAGTTCTAAGTAAAATATTTCTATCCACATGTCCTGTACTTTTTCCAAATTTAATTGGATTTTCATATCTATATGAATAAACTCCTAAGTTTGTGGTTCAACTTATTACATAATCTTTATTCAAGTCATCGTAATAAGAAATTATTCTACTTGTTTTTTGATATTCTACAGCCTCACAACCGTAAATATTAAACTCAAGTTCTTTTTTATTTCTAGCTCTAGTTCTTGTTATTATGTTTGCCTTTGCGTATTGTACATCTGCTTTTTTTAATTCATTAACATCAATATAAAATAAACTTCCAAAATAATCTTCATTAACTCCGATAGAAGTTGTTGATACTAAAATATAATCTTGATTATCTGAATTGTTTTCTAATTTTTTATAATTATGTTGCGTAACAGATATATTGCCAACAAATTCATTTTCATCTAAATTAGTTAAATATTTACGAGTCTGAAAATTATCACTTGAATTTAACATCACATATCCAGAATCAGATAAAAAAGCTAGCACCAAAAAATCATTAACTTGTATAAAAGCTGCTTGATGTATTCTTCCAACCGTAGGATTTGTGCTAACCAAACTATACTTTATATCCTGTTTATTATTTAAATTTATTTCTCCAAAGCTTTTTAATTCTTTTTCATCTAAATTAGTAAGTTTTGATAAATCAGCTTTAATCACAACACTCTTTCGTGTTCCAACAGAATCAATAGTATACTCTATTGCAAAAAAAATCTCACATTTATTTTCCTTACTGATAGGAGAAAATATTGTTTTTATTTTTGGTTCTTCTTTAGTTTTGTCTGGTATTAAATCTTCTATAATGTCTTTTAAATTTAATTCAGTTAATTTATTAGTTTCTGAGTCAAATATAATATAATTTAAATTATTATTATCTCCATCATCATATTTTCATGGAGTATTATCACAACCCATACCAACTATATATCTACGATAAATATTATCTTTACTATCAAAAACACCAATGTTTGAACTAATAGTTGAAAAATTCGATCTATTTTCAATTACTCCAACTGAATAAAATTTATCTTTTGTACCTTCTACAAAATCAAAAACTTGTTTACCATCTTTATATGATACTTGATATAGACCTCTTGTTACTCTATCTGACATAAATAATTTTGTAACACCACTAGTGTCATTAGTATTTAAGCTAAAATTTGCTTCAAGTTTAATATCATTAACTTCTGGATTACTAGATTCAAGTTTATTATCTAAACTTGCACCATAATCATCGTTAATATAAAAACTATTTTTTATTAATGGTTTTCTACCTTTTCCATAACCATTTTCATTAGTACTTAAATCTTCATCATTCATTGACTCTTCATATAATTTTTCATTTGTTAAACTTGGATACTTTATTTCTTGATCTGAAACGTCATTAAAAGGAATATTACCTTCATCATTAATATTGTTTAAATTATTATAAATTAATTGACCAACACTTGGTGTCGATGCTGTTAAACTTGCTAATAACACTAAAAAAGTTTTCATATTCTCCTCCTATTTTGCATTATCTTATAAGTTATTTTTAAAATTAAAAAAACTCAAAAGATTGATATATCAGTTTAGTTTTTCAAATATTAAGTTGTTATTTATTAATAAAATTTAAAAATATTGTTTAAAATGACTTATTCATTACAAAATAGTTAACACTTTTTTATAACTCTATTATTATAATATAAAAATAAAAAAAATTTTTCTTTTTATATTCAGAAAAATTTTTTTTATTTATTACCATCTCTACTTCTTCCACCATCACGGTTTCCAAAGCCACCACTTCGATTTCCACCATCTCTACTTCTTCCACCATCACGGTTTCCAAAGCCACCACTTCGATTTCCACCATCTCTACTTCTTCCACCATCACGGTTTCCAAAGCCACCACTTCGATTTCCACCATCTCTACTTCTTCCACCATCACGGTTTCCAAAGCCACCACTTCGATTTCCACCATCTCTACTTCTTCCACCATCACGGTTTCCAAAGCCACCACTTCGATTTCCACCATCTCTACTTCTGTTGTTTCTGTCTTTGTTATTGTCTTCTTCAGAATCTTCTTTTACAATATTTCTATGCATTCCATATTTAATACGACTTTCTCTGATTAAACCAGATTTTGACTCTTTATTAAAATCAAAATCTTTATTTTCAAATACCTGAATAGCTTTTTCGATGTTTTTTGAAACTCTTTCTCAATCAATTCTTTTAACTATTTTAATGAAATTTGGTCTATATTCTTCAGCACTATCATCATTTATATCTGCAATATCTTCTTTTACATCTTTAAAGAAGTTAAATTCTCTTAAAATGTCTATAACTTTTTTAGCATCAACAACATTTAATGTAATTGTTCTTTCTATGTTTTCTTTTGCTTCTGTTTTTCCGTCTTCTTTTGCAGCTTCAACTTCTTCTTTTGCAGTTTTTGCAACTTCAATTTCCTCTTCAACAGTTAAATTAGATTTTTCAACTTTTAATTGTTTTGTTTCTATAATTTGATTTATTTCTTTATGTTCTTCATCTTCAAAATCAATATCATCAATTTTATCAATAATTAAATGATCTCCATTTTTTAAGCTATCTTTTAATAAATCAAATTGTTCAAGAGTTTTTATATTATATTCAACTGAATTTGCAATCATATAAATATCATTTGTATCCATAAAATTCATAATAAACTCAGCTTTTTTTAAGATTATTTCTTTATCATTTATATAAATTGCTTTTTTATCTCTAATCATTGTTAATAATGAATCAATAATTTTATTAAAAGTACTGATGTTTAAAATCATATTTTCATAAGTATTTAAATATACTATTGATTTGTGTTTTAAAGTTTCAAGATCAAAAAAGTTAACTTCACTTAATAATAGTTTTGATTGACTAATTATATTTTCTAACTTAGCTTTTTGAATTTTAAAATATATTAAATAATCTTTAATGTATTTAATTGCAATTTTTTTATCTTCAACTGATAAAAATTCATTAGTTTTAAAACTATCTCCTAGATTTACTAAGTATTTAACATTCTTTCTAAATGAAAAAAATGTTTTTATTAACTTATCAAGATTTGAACTAATTGATTTATGATAAACTCTAGCTTCGCTTGCTAAATAAGGATCATAACCAACAATTCTTACTGAACCTAAATTTTGAAAATTTTGGTTATTTTCTTTTAAATCAAAATTTAAAAGTTGATATTTTTCTATTAAAGTTTTTAAGTCTATAAAGATATTTAAATAGTAAAAGTCTTTAAAAAAACCTTGTATATTGTTTGCATTTGTTTTTGATACAATTAATTTTAATAACTTAATTTTAAATAAAACTTCAAGATAATAACATGCGATTGATTCGCTTTCAAATTCTATTTCTTGATTTTTAAAAAATGTATAACTATCAAAATTTATTGTTAAATTTGTTAATTGTTCTTTGATATTTTCTTGATCGATTTCAAGACTGTTTATATTCGCTTCTATTTGATCAAACGCTTGATCAAACGCTTTGTTTTTATTTAAGTATTTAATAATACTTTTTTCATAAGTAGTTAAACTTTGTAAAATTTGTGTTTTATTATTTAATTCCATTAAATGTTTCGCTTTCTGGTGTTAATTTATAACTTGTTAATTTTAACCTATTTTTAACCTTTTTTAAGTTTTATTTAATATATTAATTTTTTTAAAAAGAAAATTATTTTTGAGTTTTTCTTTGTAAGATTAAATATATAAGGAGATACAAAATGAACAATAAAATACTAGTAATTTCAGGAACAGTTAGTCCAAAAGATAAATCATATTCAATAGCTTTAACAAATAAGTTTATTGAAGCATATCAAAAAAATAATCCGAATGATGAATTAATTTATTTAGATTTAAACGATACTAAAATGGCAAAAATCACTTTAACTAGAGAAAATATGCAACAATACTTCAATCAAGAAGATGCATTAGATTATATTAAGCAATTAAAAGAAGTAAATAAAGTTATTATTTCAAGTCCGATGAACAATTTCGCTGTAAGTGCAATGATTAAAAACTATTTAGATCATATTTTACTAGCAAACGAAACATTTTCATACAAATACTCTAAAAAAGGAGATGCTAAGGGTTTATTAGACCATTTAAGTGTACAAATTTTAACAACTCAAGGCGCTCCAATTGGGTGATATCCTTTTGGAGATCATACAGCTTATTTAAAAGGAACATTTGAATTTGTTGGTGCAAAAATTAATGAACCAATTTGTTTTGCTGGAACAAAAGTTGATCCAATATCAAGTATGAACCCTATTGAAGCAATCAATACAATTGAAGCAAAAATAGTAGAAATTGCTAATAAATTTTAATTTTTAAAAAGGAAAGAAATTTCTTTTTTTTATTTGTATAATATCTTAGTAATAAGGAGAATTTAAAAATGTACGCATTTGATTATGATGATATTCAATTAATACCAGGATTATGTACTGTAAAATCTAGAAGTGAATGTGACACAAGTATAAGACTAGGAAAACACACCTTTAAAATGCCAGTTGTGCCCGCAAATATGGCAAGTGTAATTAACGAAGAAATTTGTACTTTACTTGCTGAACATAATTATTTTTATGTAATGCATCGTTTTAACATTGATAGTTTTGAATTTGTAAAAAATATGAAAAATAAAAACTTAATTTCTTCAATTAGTGTTGGAGTTAAAGATGAAGACTATAAATTAATTGAAAGATTTGCAAAAGAAAATTTAATCCCTGACTATATTACTATTGATATTGCTCACGGGCACTCTATAAGTGTAAAAAAAATGATAGAACATATCAAAAAACACTTAGAAGATAAAACTTTTATAATTGCAGGTAATGTTGGAACTCCACATGCAGTTAAGGATTTAGAATATTGAGGAGCTGATGCAACTAAAGTCGGAGTTGGTCCGGGAAAAGTATGTATAACTAAATTAAAAACTGGTTTTGGGACTGGTGGATGACAACTAGGAGCAATAAAATGATGTAGCAAAGCTGCTAATAAACCTATTATTGCTGATGGAGGACTAAGAGTTAATGGTGATATTGCCAAATCTATACGTTTTGGAGCAACAATGTGTATGGTTGGTAGCTTATTTGCAGCTCATCAAGAATCACCAGGAAAATCAATAACTATTGATGGAGTTTTATATAAAGAATACTACGGTAGTGCTAGTGAATATAATAAAGGTGAAAAACGTTATGTTGAAGGTAAAAAAGACTTGATTCAAGTTCGCGGTAAGTTAATGGAAACTTATAAAGAAATGCAAGAAGATTTACAATCATCAATATCATATTCAGGGGGAAATAAAACTCTTGATATCAAAAAAGTTGACTATGTAATTTTAAAAACAAGTAATTTTTAAAAAATCATATAAAATAATATTGTAAGGAGATGATTGAGTATGGAAAAATGCCAAAATCCAGAATGTTCAAACGAAATAAATTCACAAGATCCAAAACGTATTTATGTTTTTGATGAAAAAATTGAAGACGAAATTCCAGTAGCGGTATGTAATGAGTGTTATAAAAAAAGCAAAGCTGAAGAAAATGACATTGACTGAAGTCACTCTGTGAATGAAGAAGAAGAATAATATAAAAAGAGATGTTAAGTAACATCTCTTTTTATATTAAAGTAGATCTACAATTGTTTTAAAAATAAAATATATTTCTTTATTGAATAATTCATAATGCTTGTCGTTTTTAATATCTTTTATTTCTCTGATTCTTAACCTATTAAAGACTCACAAAACAGCTGGGTTTAAGCTTGATTTATCGATTTTATAGCAAAGTGCTTTTTTTTCTTTATAAAAATTAGGTATTTCTATTAAATTTGCACTAAAAAAGAAAAATAAAAAATATTCATTTAAAATATTAAACTTATCATTATTTTCAAATACAAATAAAACAGGAATTTCTGCATCAAAACTTTTTTGAAAAATATCTAAAAGCTCTTTTTCTCTTAGCTGATTTTTAAAAATATAATCATTTTCTCTTAAATTTAAAATTAATTTATTAAAATTTTGATACCTAGTAATTTCTAAAGTTTTTTTATTGTTAACTAAGTCAGATCAAACTTTGTAATAATCAATTAATAAGTCAAAATTTTCATATTCTTCATTATTGTAATATTTTAAAATTCAAAATATAAAACTAATCTCTTCAAAATAATTTATTTTTACTTCTTTATTCATATGAAATAAATAGTTTTTTTTCATAACACTTTCAAATAAGTTTAATTCATTATTCAAAGAATTAATTAATTCTATGTCATGAACTTTATTAACTTTAATAAACTCATTTATTAAATTGTTTTGATGATTGTAAGTTTCAATTTCATTAGTAATTTCATAATAAGTTTTAAAAACTTTTTTATTTTTAATATTTTCCAATTCACTTTTTAGTAAAAAATCATTATCAATTGAACAAATAACTTTAATATTTTTTAAATTTTTTGCTAAAAGTTCTATTAAAATTTGTCCTTCATATATTTCGTACAAGTCTAATACAAATAAATTTTCAATAGTCATAATTATTTTTAAAGAGTAAGTACCTATTAATTTATCAAACTCATTCAAAATATCTAATAAAAAAATTTTAAATGCATCAATAGAATTTTGTTTTGGTTTGTAATTAAAATAATATCTAAATGCAATTGCCCTATTATTTGTATGTATTTTTTGACTGATTATTTTTTTTATTTTTTTCTCTCTTAAAAAATTATCAACTAACATTAGTCCTTCAATATTCTTTATTTCTAATAATAAATTCCCTACAAAATCATTTAACATATCATTACTTTTTAAAAATTCTTTAAAGTCAAAATTGATATGATAATATCCATTTTCTGTTAAACGATTTGCAACTTCTTCAATCACAAAATTTTTTGCAGTATTTTTTGAACCATTTATTGCAATAAAACCTTCATATGAATTTATTATTTTATTTAATAATTTTTGAATAAATTTATTTGCATTAATTTTGTTTAATATATTTTCATTTTTCATAATAACCTTCTTAAAAGAAATTATTTCCCTTATTAAATCCTGCAAAGAATTTCATTTTTAAATATTCTTGACCCATGTTAGGATTTTCAAATCTAAATTTATTTAAAGCAGAGAATAAATTTATAGTTTGCTCATCGAGTTTATAAAATAAATCATTGTTTAATAAAATATTATCTGTTAGTATTAACGAACAATTGGAAATAAATGTTTCTATTGATTTATTTTTATTATCAAGTATTTTTAAGTATTGATAAAAGAATTTTTTTAGTCTTTCATTCTCACTGTCATAAATTATTGTTGTTAAACTTGTATTATTAAAATTTGCTATATTTATTGAAGCAACATTTTCTTTAACAAAAATGTTATTAACAGAATTAACTAAACTAAAATCTTCAGGACAAACTTGTGGGTATAATAAGTCATATACTTTAATATTTTTATTAATATTTAATTTAAATTTAATTACTTTTAAAGATTTATTATTTAATAAATTTTCTTTATATTTTTTTAAATAATTAAGTAAAGAACTAGTTAAGTTTGATATTTTTTTTATTCGATAAATGAATAAAGCTTTATAACCTTCATCTTCTATTGAATTATAAAAATTTCTAAATTCTTCTTTCAAACATTCTAATTGAACTTTTGAAATAAAAAGTTTTTGTAGTAATGGTAAAAAATGTATTTTTATAATTTGATCATCACTTGTTTGTTCATCTACAGTAATTAATCTTATTTCATTATAATGTTGTAAACATAAACCATAAAAACTAAAATTTTTATTCGTCACTTTTTTAAAAAAGTTTTCCCCTATTTTAAAATTATTATCAAATGGATTTAAATTATTTGTTGTTAAATAATTTTTTTTATCAAAATTAATTTCATATAATCTGTTTTCTTGTGATAAATTGTTACATTGTGGGTAGTTACACTTTTCTAATTTAGATAATTTATCATAATTAGTTTTAAAATAATTTTGCATTCTTAACAAATAGTTTTCATATTCATCTGATTTAACAATGACTTGTTCATAAGTTTTATAACTTTTATCTTTAATATTTAATAATTTTGCTTTACAACATTTTTTATAAGTTAAAGAACTTAAACAAAAACATTCTTGATCATCATCAAAAGCAAAAAAATTATACCCATTTAATTGCAAAAAATTTATATTGTCGTTATCTAAAAAATAGTTTTCAAAAATTGCTTCAACAAACTTTTTAGCCTCTTCATTTTTTATCTTATTATTTTTTATCTCATTAATTAAAGCTTTTTTATCAACACTCTCAATAAGTTCAATATCTTCTTCTTTTTTATTTTTTTCCATAATTACCTCTTAAAAAATTATATATACAATTGATTTAATTTTAAATAAAAAGAACTACTATTTAAATCTAGTAGGACTTTTTTTCACTTTGGCTTGATTTTTAGATAAGTTAGGCATTTTGCTTTTATTAATCTTACTTTTACTCAACTGTTTTTTACTTTTTTGAGTTTGTTGTTTCATTTGTTGTCTTTGTTCTTTTAATAAAATTGCTTTTTCTCTTCTCAGTTTTCTTTTTAATTCTTTTGCTTCTAATTCACGTTTTTGAGCAACTCTGATTTTATCATTTTTTTCTTCTAATAATATTGCTTTATCTTGTTTAATTGATGGTTTTAGAACTTTTAAGTTTTTCATTTCTTTTTCATCATCTATATCATCTAGATTTAGAAACTTAGATTTATCATTAAACATGTTGTGTGGCTGTTCTAATTCTACAAAAATTATTGGATCTGATTCATCATCTATAAATTTCTTTTGAAAGTTTTTTGTAGCCATATTTTTAGAAACCTTAAAATCAAAATTAAAGCGAGAAATAAAGTCTGGTGCAGTTATTGGTCTTGCACAATTTTTTTCAAAAATTATTTTTTTAATTTCATATGTATCAACTGAAGTTTTAATTGAATATGATCATTGTAAATCTTTTAAATAAAATTCAAATAATAGTTCTGAAAAGTCATATTGTACTAATTTATTTTCTCTAAACAATGGCACATTATCTAAAAACTCTTTAAATTTTTCATTTCTAAAAAAGAAGTCATGTTGATCGCCATATTGAATAATATCTCCATCTTCGATTTGATAGATAATATCTCCAACTTTTCTTAAAAACTCTTCATCATATCTAAAAGTTGATTTAATAACATCTAGATATCGTTTATGAGTTTGTAGTTCACTTGCTCTAACCATCATTTGACGATATTCAAAGTATTTTTCTCTAAACATTCCAACAGCATTTAATCCACCAACTGTTAAAATATCTCTTTTTGATAAATTTGATTTTCAAAACTTTTCATAATGATTTCCTAGTGCAAAAGTAGTATCGTTTGTAGGAAATTCAGCAGGAGTTAAAGTTAAAATCGGAAAAATAAAAGGATAATGACAATGAATTGAATAAAATCATGCTGTTGATTTTTGCTCTCTTCCAACCATTTTAATTGCAAAACGATTTAAATGTTCTAACTCTTCTTCATTAAAAATCACTAAAACATCAATTTTTAAATCCATATTTTTTACTTTTCTAGCAAATTTAGGATAATATTTTTCAAAACTAGCTGTTGATCTTTTTCAATCCCCGTTCAATAACTCATTAATTATTGTTAATTGACTTAAATTATAAAATTCTCCACCAATTAAATTTTGTTCTTCATCAAATTCAAAGATTTGAGTACCAGGAGTAATGAAGTTTTCTACAATTATTTTTTTTAAAAGCATGATTTTTCTCCTTTTTAAAATTAATCTAATTATATCAAAAAATACAAAAAAATGTTAGGGTCTATTGACTTAACTTAATAGTGTTAATCTATTCAAATTATTATATAATTACATTTATAAGAAAGGATGAATTATGCAACAAAATAAATGAGTTTTAAATAAAGTTGGTATAAAGTTTAGATGCTATTACAATGTAATAATATTAGCTCTTTTACAAATGACTTATCATATAATTTTGATCATTATTAACTTATTAACCGATAAAAGTGGTTATTTATTATTTAATTTGTTTGCTGCTGTAATGAAATTAATATTTACAGGTTGCTTTTTTGTATTATGTTTATTAATTAATAAATTTGATGAAAAAACTAAATCCGTTATCTTAATTTGTTTTACTTCAATTGATATGATTTTAAATGTATTTTATTACATAGGTACAGTGTTTATGGCTGGAATGTCATTACTTTTTTCTTTAAATGTTTCTTTTGATAAATTTTTTGTTATTAAAATATGTGCATTCTTAGTTTTAATAATGTTTTATATTTATTTTTATTTTGATATATATAAGTTTAAAAAAACAAGACAAATTACAAGATCAATGTTTATCTGCATAGGAAATATTGAAAAGATTTTAAATGGAGATATGAGTGAAGAAGTTAACAAAAAAACAATAAAAAATATTAACCAAGAAAAGCAATTAAACAAAACTAATGTTGATAAAGAAAAAAAATTCAATCATGATGATGATTGAAAAGCAAATGAAGATTACAAAAATAAATCAGAATAATCTGATTTATTTTTGTATTAAATTTAATTTCTTTTTTAACAAGTTATATTTAATGTTTAACCCTGTAACAACTACAATAAGAACTAGTGTTAAGCTATAAAAAAAGAATCATAAGAATATATTTAAAAAATTATTATAGTCAAAATCATAACCAATTTTATTACCTTCATAATAATAATCGTATTTTTTATTAATAGCATCATTCATTTCTCTAAATTCATTAATTCTTCCTCCAAAACCATCAAGTGCATGTCCATATTCATGAATTAAAACACTGTATCAACTTGGAGATGAAAATCATTGAGTTTGATAATTGTTGGATTCTTTAATTTCTATAAAACTATTTAATTTTAAAACTATATAAGAAGACTTTATCGAAAACTTTTGATCGTCAATATATAATTCTGTTCCTGTATATCCCAAAACTGATTTAGAAGAATTTTTTAATTTAGAATCACTAGAAATTATAAAACTACTTAAAATGTTTTCAACTCATTTAGAATTATAAATAAGAGAAAATAAATAATTGTATATCATTAAAACAGCTTGTTTTAGTTCTAATGTATATTGTTTTTTTCAATTATACGCATTAAAAACATTAGTATAATTTTTATCAATTAAATCAAAGATATTTTCAAAATTAACTTGACTGAAGTTATTCTTATTTTTAGAAGCTGTTATTAAATTTTGATTTAATTCAAAAAAATTTTGATAATGATTAGTGCTAAATTCATAGAAACTTTTAATACTAATTTCGCTTGCTTTTGTATAAGTGTCATTCATTCAATTACTCAAATTATTTTTATAAAACTCGAAAATATTTATTTTATTATTATCAAAAACTAACATACTTGATTGTTCTAAAAAATTACTTATACATCCTTCAGTATAACTATTGTTATTAATTTTTGAAAGTCAACCAATATTTTCATCTTGATAATTTAAATTTAACTTATTTTGATTATTAATTTTTGCATTTAAATTATACTTTGGTATACTTTGGTTTTTTAAAAATAAATTGTCTAATTTAATATTTAAATTATTTAAGTTTGTTTGTCCAGAATTTATAAGATTAGGTAAAAAATTTATAAAAAAATAATTAGTTAATTCTCAGCTTTTATTTTTATATTCATCTGGTGTGAGTAATCATTTAGCAAAAGCTTCAGCAAAAAATTCTCTATCATTTTTAGATCCATACTCACTTAAATTGATAGTTGAACCTATTAAGTTTTGTAAAAATAATGCTTTATAAAAACTCAATTCTGCTTTTTTATCTATAAAATTATTATTTTGATTATAAACAATACTTTGGTTATATGTTAAGTGCTTTGTCAAGTTTGTATAAATATTTTCATTAATCCCAACAACATTTTTAGTATAAAAATATTTGAGTACCCTACCATAAAACATTAATTTAGATGTTATTTGAGTATTACTATCATTTTTTGAAATAATTTTATCATTAGTTAAAAATTCATTAAATTTATAATTATCGTTAGTATTAACATTATTTATTTCATAAATATTTTTATTAGATAAACTTAAAGAATTAGATAAAAAAAATCCAAAAGTTATAAATAATTTTATCAAAAAACTCATTTCGATTAACCCCTTCTAACTTTTGGATTGATATATATTAAATTTTTTTAGGTTTTTTTCTAACTGATAGCACAGTAATAACTGAAACAAAAATTATTACTATTGCCATTACACCAAATACAATCCCAATAATTTTTAAAAAATTATTTGTACTTTCTTCGTTTGCTTTTTTAGGGTTTTTACCACCCAAATAAGTTCCTTTATATAAGCTAGAATAAGTTCTAGTTTTGCTAATTTCTGAACTAGCTCTAAAGTTTTCGTCTTTTCCTCCATATGCTTCTAAAGCATGTCCCATTTCATGAACAATAACATTAAATTTTTCAGGAGTACTGAATCAACCTTTTTTATATTGACTATGATATTCTTTTAACAATAAAGAATCTGATCTAATAACAATATATGAATCACCAGTTGTTGCTGTATTATTTGCTTTTCCATATCCTGATGTTGCAGTATAGCCCAATGTTCCAGAATCCCCATCTACTAGAGTTTCATCTGGAGAAATAACCAAACCTGTCATAACATTTAAAACTTTTTCTTCGTTTTTGTTAGAACTAATCCCATCGTTAATTATTGAGTATAAATAATTATACAAGTTTAAAAACACTTGTCTTATTTCAATAGAATTTTGCTCTGTTCACTCGCTTAAATTATCTTCTCCTTGTGGAGTATCGTTTTTATAATAACTAGCTAATGAAGTGAATAAATATTCAGGAGATACTTGAGCGACACCGTTAATATCTAATGAAAAATCTTTTAATTTTTCATCTAATTCACTAAAACTACTAAAATGATTAGAGTTAAAATTATTAAATTTATTTATAGATTCTTCACCTGCTTTTGTCCATGAATCATTCATTCAACCAGATAAAACATTTATTAGACCATCTGTATTTGCATAATTAATTCCTGATCTATTTATTATTCCTTGAATTGCATTAACAGAATAAATCTTGTCAGATCAACCAATGCTTGTATTACTATTATAATTTAAATTAATGGGATTAGAATCTTTTTTACTTTTAGATAAATCATATTCATTTAATTTTGAGTATTTACTTACAGTATTTTTTGCAGCTTCTATTAATTTTTTAGACTCAGTTCCGGGTATTGAATCTATAGAATAAGAATTTCTAATAAGCTCTGGTAACACTGTAGTATAAAAATTATTTATAATTGCTCAACTACTATTTTTAATATCATCAGGAGTTAATAATCATTTTGCAAATGATTCTGCAAAAAATTCATTATCACTACTTGCTCCATAAGCACTAATGTTGATTGTTGAAGCTATTAAGTTTTGCATAAATAAAGCTTTTGAATAACTAGTAGTTCCATTAAAAGTATCAACTATTGATTCTACATCATTAATGGCTTTTTCACCAGTTACATTATTTGCAATGTAATATTTTAAAATTCTTCCGTAAAACATTTGTTTACTTAATATATTTTGACCAACATAGCTATTATAATCATCCAATATTAGATCTTTATAATTATAAGTAGTTGTGGCTTTATTTGTATTATTTAAATTATTTTGATTTGTATAAAAACCCTCATTATCAAAATTATTTTCTTTGTAAAGAATAGAAGTAATAAATAAACTTGAAAAAACTATTGATAGTGTTAATAATAAATTTTTAAATGATAATTTCATTTTAATTCCCCTTTAATTTTAAAAATTACTATTTTTTTACATTACTTTAATATTCTATAATAAAAAAAGAGTAAAAATTTTTCTTTTTTTTACTCTTTTTAAAATTTTTTTTTATTTTTCGAATTTATTTAAAACTAAGTCAGCATACTCTTTAATAGCGCTTAATAAATCGCTTGCTTTATAAGTACTTGCTTTACTAAAGAAATTAGTTGAAGCATCTTTTAAAATATCAACAGTAAATTTACTTTTAATTAAATCTGCTGATTCTTTAGATAAACTATTATTTCCACCAAAAGAAAGATCTCCTTCAGTTCATAGAGTTTTTCCAGATAAATCTTTTCCTAACGATTCTTTAATATCCATATCATCTTCATCAAAAGTCATATGTAAGTTTTTATCTTTATAATAATTAACTATATTTGCTTTAACAGTTTCATTATCGTGATAAGCTTTTGAACTTCCCAAAGCAATAACTGTACTATCTTTAATATTTTTTTCAGCTGATGTAATGAATGAATTTGAATAATCAGATGCGTATGCTTCTGCTTGGTTAGTATCAACTCCAACAACTTTAATACTATCTTGTTTATTTTTTGCTTTAATAACTCCTAGTAAATCAGCTGTTTGAGGTCCAGCAACTGCCATAACAACATTTGGTTCTTGATTAACTATTACTTCAGATATGTTTTTACCTTCTCCAGAATTGAATGATGTAGAATATCAATTTTTATCATTTCCATCAATTGGTGTTGTTTTTTGAGCATCAATTTTTGAAGCTTCTATGTTTTTATAATCTAAATCTTTAAAAACACTTGCTAATTCATCAGTTGTTTTAAGCTCATTAAATACTTGAATTGCAGATAAAAATCCAACCATAAATAATTCAACTGCGAAGTAATTTGATTGTCCACCAAATGTTGCTAATTTAACCTTATTATCTTTATAGTTTTTATCTTTAATTGATTGATAAATTGAAGAAATTCCAGCATAAAATCCTGACATATCTGCTTTATACATTAAACCGATTGCTGTTGGTATTTTTTGTGTATTTTTAACATCTATTACAATTTCAGTAGCATCATTCCCTAAAATCTCTGATGCTTTTTTAATATTATCTCCATCATGATGAAATCCTGGTAATATTGCAACTTTTGCACCTGCTGCTTTAGCAGTTTCATAACCATCAATTATTTTTGAAATATCCTCTGGTTCGTTGAATCCGATTCCTGAATATTCATCATTAGCATTTACCTTTAATATATCTTTGATAAAAATATCTCCAGCAGTTTTCCCACTTTCATTAAATGACTTATCGTTTATTCTTCCTGCATCTGTTACTAAATAAACATCATTAAATTGTTTTTTACCACCACAAGCTACAGCACTTGTTGCGCTACTAACTCCAATAGAAATACTCATTAGTCCAGTTAAAAGTTTTTTCATAAATTTTTTCTCCTATTATTTTTTTTGTAAAATAACATAAAAAGAAATCAACTAATTAATTAATTAAATTGATTCCTCCTTTTTTTATATCTTACATTATTATTTAAACACAAAAATAAGAAAAAAAAAGATAAATATATTTTATCTTTTTGCTTGATCATAAACTTCTCCGATACTTTTTGGAGGTTTTGAAAATTTCGATATAGACATCATAGTAATTAATGATAAAAAGAAAGGTAATATATTAAATAAACTACTATTATTTTTTATTCATTGGTTGTTTGAAATATAAAAGATTCTTTCACCAATTGTAAAGAATAATGCAAATATAAATGATGCAGTAACCGTAAATCTAATTTTTCATTGTCCAACTATCATAATAGCTAACGCAATAAAACCAAAACCATTTACTGTCCCAAAGAAATTCCCATTATTTTTTATAATTACAAAACAAGCTCCTGCTAATCCAGCTACCATACCACTTACTAATACAGCTACACAGCGATATTTAATAACATTAATTCCAGCAGCACTAACTGCATTAGGGTTTTCTCCTGATGCGATATGTCTTGATCCAGTTCTTGTAAAAGAAAAATAAAGTCCTGAAATTAAGGTGATTAATATTGTTATTAATAAATAAAAAGTAAAAATGTTTTGCGAATTAAAAAATGATATTATTGAATAATTTGATGTTATTAGTGTTCCATTAGATTCTGTTCAACCTCTAGTTGTTGTTAAAAACAAAGCAATACCTTGTGCAAATAAATTTATAGCTGTTCCAGAAACAATTTGGTCTGCTTTTAATTTTATTGATGCAAAAGCATGAAATAATGCAAATATACTTGCAACAATCATTGCAAAAATTATAGGAATAATTTGTAAAGCTGTTGTGCTATTGATTTTATATAACTTACTTCCAACAATAGCATAAGATAATGCTCCAATCACCATCATTCCATCAATACCAACATTAATAATTCCAGAGCGTTCTGAAATTAATCCTGCTAAAGATGCCAATGAGAAAATGACAAAATAAATTGATATAGTTTCTAATATTAAATTAGTTGACATATTTTTTTGCCACCTCTTTTCTTTTGTTAAAAAACTCCACCCTGTATTCTACTTTATCTTTTTTATCACTTGTATTTTTTTTCAAATTTTTAAATTCTTTTTTTAATATATTTATTTCTTGTTTTAAGTTTGTTAAATTATTTTTGTAGTTAATTTTGAAAATAATTTTTTCTTCTAAATATTTTTTGTACAATTCAAAATTATTTTTTTCAAAATCTACTTTTAAATTTTTTATTTCTTTTTTTCAATTATCTAATTCAGAATATTTTTTAATATCATTAACTTTAATATTAAGTTTATTAATTGAAGAAACATAATTATTAAATAATTCTAATCTCTTATTATTCAAAACTTTTTTATTTTTATTTTTAAATCCTTGAATTGAATATTTTTTAAAATTATTTATTTCATCATCAAAAATAATTTTAAAATTATTTTTTTCTTCTCTAATATGATATGATAAATTATTTTTTATTTCTTGTTTTGTTAAATGATAATCTTTTTTTATATCCTTTTGATTCTTTAAATTTTTAATTTTATTTTTTATTTCTAGTAACGCTTTATTTTTTTTAATATTTATTTTTTCTTTTCTTAAAGACCATATTTTTGAAATACAATTTGATCATTTTTGTTTCAAATTATAATTATAAAAAATAAAATAGTTTCTATAAATATATTCATAGATTTTGAGTTTGAAAAATAAGGCAGATACTCCAGCTCCATAAGTTATCGCACCAAACACAAGCATTGAAACATCTTTTGATAATAATGAGAATTCTATTGATTTTGCAATTCCCGAACCATTTTTAAGCATCGCTCATAAAAATGCCACTGGCAAGATTCCAAAAACATTACTAAAAGCTACAAGGGCAATTGGTATTGCGTCAAACCCGATTGTTGGAAGTTCTGAAATTTTTCCTGTTGTGATACTCAATTGGATAGTCATATAGTATATAAAACCACCCATACTTATAAATAAGCCTTGAAGTGCAGTTGTTAAAATTATATAAAACTTAATGTTTATTCCAGCATATTTAGCAGCAGTTGGTTGAGAACCTGCGACTCTAAATTTATATCCATAAGTTGTCAAATTAATTAAAATATAAACTAGTGCCACTGAAACTAATGTTAGTATAAAACCTAGCAGTCAAGTGTTTCCACCAATCGAAACTCAATTAGTATTTAATTTTTCAGTAGAGTGATTTACACTTCATTGTCAATCAACTCTGTCAAATATTCAATTTGCAAAAATTCATACAATTCAATTTAACATAACTGTTGTTACAACTTCGTGAATATTAAAAGTAACTTTTAATATTCCAGAAATAAGTGATACAGCAATACCAGAGAAAATAAATATCAAAAATACATTTATTACAAAAATATTATCAACATCTTTAAACGATATTCCACTACTTGTTGCTTTATTTCCGATTGCAAGAACACTTAAAATCATTCCTATAACAGCTTGACCGGTTCCTCCCATATTGAACAAACCAATTTTAAATCCTAACGCCAATCCAATCCCCATTAAAGCATATGTAGAAAAATAATTTATTGTGGTTGGTAAAAAAGTTTGTGATGTATTTTTTAAAGAATAATTAATAGAAGAAAATATAAATGCAAAACCATTTGCTCCATTTGCAAAAATAATTATTATTCCAATAATAAGTCCAAACAAAATTGAGTAAATCGAAGCCTTAGCAACACTTAATTTATTTTTAGTTTTTTGCGAACTTAATGAGTTAATAATTTTTTGTTTTCCAACTCATAACTTAGTATTAAACTTTTTCATTTACTTCTCCCATCATCATT
Organism: Spiroplasma gladiatoris; assembly: GCF_004379335.1. Lineage (NCBI taxonomy): Bacteria > Bacillati > Mycoplasmatota > Mollicutes > Entomoplasmatales > Spiroplasmataceae > Spiroplasma > Spiroplasma gladiatoris. The sequence goes on from NZ_CP038013.1 coordinate 622,499, forward strand.
ACACCAATTTTATCAATTGATATTTCTTCTCCAATTAATTGACCGATTGTATTTCCTGAATTTAAAACAACTACTCGATCAGCTAATGCTAAAATTTCTGATAATTCATACGATACTAATAAAATTGCTTTTTGTTTTTCTTTTGCTTTTAGGATTTCAGAATGGATAAATTCAATTGAACCAATATCTAATCCACGAGTTGGTTGAAAAATAATTATCAAATCACTTTCTCGTTCTAATTCTCTTCCAATAATTGCTTTTTGTTGATTACCTCCAGATAATTGCCTTGCAATCGCAAAACCAGATTGTGAATTTCTTACATCATATTTTTCCATAATACTTTGCCCATACTCTTGAACGGCATTAAAATTAATAAATCCATATTTACTAAACTTTTTTGTAGAAATATCTTGTAAAACCATATTATCAATTAAATTATTATTTAAAACTAATCCATATTTATGTCGATCTTCAGGAATATGACTTATTTTATGTTTATGATATCTTTTTGAAACAGAGCTTTTATTAATCAATTCTTGATTTACATAAATATTTCCTTTTTTTATTTTTGTAAGACCAGTTATTGAATTTACCAACTCAACTTGACCATTTCCTTCAATACCAGAAATAGCAACAATTTCACCTCTTGAAATTTCAAGAGAAAAATTTTTCAAAGCTTCAACTTTATGATTATTTTGATTCATAACTGTTAAGTTTTCAATTTTTAAAACTATGTCTTTACTTATCTTTTTATATTGGTTTTGTACATAATTAACTTCTCTTCCAACCATAGCTTTTGCGAATTGATCGATACTAGTTGATTTAACATCAAACTCACCAACAACTTCACCATTTCTTAAAACTGTTGCAGAATCTGCTACTTTTTTTATCTCTGCCATTTTATGAGTAATAAAAATGATTGTTTTTCCATTTTGTTTTAAGTTTTTTAAAACTTCTAAGAATCCATCAATTTCTTGTGGAGCTAATACAGCTGTTGGTTCATCAAATATTAAAATATCAGACTCACGATACAAAGCTTTTAAAATTTCAGATTTTTGTTGAGAGGCCACACTTGAGTTTGAAGGTTTTTTATTTAAATCAATAATTAAATTATATCTATTCATAATCTTAGTTATTTTTTTTATTGTTTTTTGTTTATTAATAAATAAATTAAAGTAAGTTTGTTCATTTCCTAATGAAATATTTTTTCAAAAAGGATAAATATCTATTAACTTAAAATGTTGATGTACCATTCCAATTCCTAAATTATTTGCTTTAACAGGATTTGTAATAATTTGTGTTTTACCATTAACAAATATTTCACCAGAAGTAGGTCTATATAATCCAAATAAAATCGACATTAATGTCGATTTACCTGCACCATTTTCACCAATTATTGCATGTATTTCACCTTTTTTAACTTTTAGATTGATATTGTTATTTGCAATAATTGTTTTATTAAAGATCATAGAAATGTTTTTCATTTCAATGGCTAAGTTTTTGTCCATAAATCCTCCAAGGCATTCTATTATTATTAAAACATAAACTATTTATTTTCTTTTATTAAATAAAAAAAAATTACTATTAATAGTAATTTAATCTAATACAGTATTTGTTAATTCTTCTAAAGCATCTTTCTTAGCTTTTGTTCAAAAATCAACAGCTAAAAATTTATCAACAATTCTTGTAGAAATGTGTAGGTCTTTAAAATAAAAATTTAATTTATTAAAACGAATACAAATATGACCGATAGTTATTGCTAAAAAATCATATCCATCTTCAATTAATTCTTTTCCTGTTTTATCTCTAAACTCAGGATACCCATAAGTTTCAAACATAGCTCTACGCATAGTTTCAACACCAGGATCATATCATTCATTAATTATATATTCTTTTAAATCTCTAATTTTTTGTTCGCCTTCTTCACCCATGGCTTTTCAAACTTTAATAACATTTTCTTCAAATATAGGAGCAAATTTTCTAATTCCTTCATCTAGTGATGGATAAAAAACTTGAAATGGTTGAGCGCCTTCAACTTCAACGTGTGCTAAAAACCATGGTTCTGAAAATGATACTACACCGATTTGTTCAGAACTAATTTGATATATCTTTTCACTCATAATTTAACTCCTTTTTAATGTCTTAATTATATCACAATTAAGACATAGATTTAATAATTTAGTGTATGAGCGTTTTAAAAATTAATTGGTTTTCCAGTTTCTAAAGCTTCAGCTGCTTCTCAAACAGCTTCACTTAAAGTCGGGTGTGGATGAATTGCTTTTGCTAATTCTGAAATTGTTCCTTCTGCTTGAATTAAAGTTGTGATTTCAGAAATCATATCGGTTGCTGTATTTGAAATAATATGAGCTCCAATTATTTGTTTATATTTAGGTTCACAAATTAATTTTACAAAACCTGTAGTATTTCCATCAGCTAATGCTTTTCCGATTGCAGCAAACGGAAATTTAAAAGCTTTATATTCAACACCTTCTTTTTTAAGTTGATCTTCTGTTTTTCCAATCATTGCAACTTCTGGGTGTGTATAAATACAACTAGGCACACGATTATAATCCATTATTAAATCTTCAGCTTCGTTGTTATTTAATCTTCTTGCAATTCGATTAGCAGCAATAAGTCCTTGATAAGAAGCAACATGTGCTAACATCATTTTTCCTGTAACATCACCAATTGCATAAACTCCATCAATATTTGTTTCACAATATTCATTTGTAATAATATGATTTCTTTCATTTTTTTCTAAACCAATATTATCAAAACCAGTTGTAACTGTTTTTCTTCCAACAGATTGCAAACAATAGTCTGCTTCTATAGTAAAAGTTTGTCCATCTTTTTCATAAACTACTGAGTTGTTTTTAAACTCTTTAGTTGAAGCTCCTGTAATTATTTCAAGATTCCCACGATTAATTAATTCTTTTGTCATTTCTTTTGTAACATCACTATCTAGCATTTCTAAAATAGTTGGTAAAAATTGTAAAATTGTCACTTGTGTACCTAATCTTTTATATACGCAAGCAAATTCAACCCCTATTACTCCCCCACCAATTATTACTAATTTTTTTGGAATTTTTGGTAAAGCTAACGCTCCTGTTGAGTCAATTAAAAAACCACTTTCAACAGCTTCTTTTGCACCTGGCAAATTCATAGAATTCGGAACACTACCTGTTGCAATTATTAAATTATCACATGTATATTTTGTATTGTTAACTTCGATTGTGTTTTTGTCAATTGCAACTGCTTCACCTTCAACAACACTAATTTTATTTTTTTTCAATAAACCTTTTACTCCAGATGTTAATTTTGAAACAACATCATTTTTTCTTTCTTGAATTAATTTTCAATCAGCTTTTACATTTTTTGTATCCACTTTAATTCCGTACTTTTCAGCCTTAATAATTTGTTCATAAAGATCTGCTGATTTTAACAAAGTTTTTGTAGGAATACATCCAATATTTAAACATACTCCACCATATTTAGCTTTTTCAACAATTAAGGTTTTTAATCCTAATCTAGCACACTTAATTGCACCAACATATCCTCCTACTCCAGCACCAATCATAATAACATCAAAATGATTTTCAAGATTACTTGATTTAAATTTAGGAGCTGGTTTAAGATTTTTTGCATTACCTTGTACTATACCTGGATGACTTGGTTGATCTAATATTTGAGTTACTTTTTCAATAACTTCAACTTTTGGTGCTACATTTCTTAAACGACCTCTTTTTAATAAATCATTTGAAACAGGAGTTGCTCCAACTACTGAAGCGTTTTCTTCTGCAGGTTCTTCTTTTTTTAGAGAAACTTCACTTGAAGCACTACCATCATCAATTTCAATTACTACATCTCCAACTTTAATTTCTTGACCATTTTTAATTAGGATATTTGAAATTATTCCATCAACTTGTGCATAAATATCTGAGTTAACTTTATCTGTTTCAACATTAAAAAGTGCATCTCCACTTTTCACTTTATCTCCAATTTTAACAAAAACCTCAGTTACACTTCCTTCTGTTAATCCTTCTCCAATATCTGCAAATTTTACTTTAAACATATTCAATTCTCCTCTAAACTAATAATATTGCTGGGTTTTGTAGATAATAAACTACTCTTTGTAAAAATCTTCCAGCATCAGCACCATCAATTACTTTATGATCTGCTGTTAATGAAAATGGCATAAAATCTCTAATTTCAATTTGATCATTAATTACACCAGGAGCTTTTGTGATTGTTCCAATTCCTAAGATTGCAGATTCTGGGTAGTTAACAATTGGAGTTGCATAATCTAAACCAACTGATCCAAAGTTAGTCACAGTAAAAGTTCCTCCACTCATTTCACTCATTGCTAATTTTTTATTTCTAGCTTTAGTAGCAAGATCGTTTATTTTTACAGCTATTTGTAAAACACTTAATTTATCTGCACTTTTAATAACAGGTACCATTAATCCATCTGGAGTATCACAAGCCATTCCGATATTTATTTGATTTGCAAATTTGATCGCTTTATTTTCTTCATCAATTCTTACGTTTAAGTTTGGCATATCTTTTAATGATAATGCAGTTGCTTTTATGATAAATGCTAAATAAGTTAATTTAACTTTTTGAGTTTCTGCAAAACCTTTTAATTGATTTCTTAAATTAACAAGTTCTGTTATATCTACATTTTTTAAACCAGTAAATCCTGCTGCTTTAGTATGAGCAACATCCATTGCTTTAACTGTTGCTTTTCTAATTGGATTCATTGGTGTTGAATTAAATGATAATGGTTCATTAAACTCAGGAACTTGAATCAATGGATTAGAAAAATCAACAACTTGTTTTGTAACTTGTTTTGTTGGTTGAATATTTGAAACTGCATTTAAACTGGTTGGATTAGCTTGATAATTTTGTATATCAATTGCTAAGATTCTTTGATTTGGACCTGTTGGTACTACATTTGCTAAATTGATTTTTAAATCAGCTGCCATTTTTCTTGCTAATGGTGTTGCTTTAATTAATTTATTATCATAACTTTGTATATTTTCTGCTTCAATGTTTGAACTTTCAACATTGCTACTTTGACTAACAACTTCTACTTTTTTATTTTCTTCAACAATTGCTTTAGTTGGTTCTTCTTTTTGTGAAGAAACTTCACTTGAAGCACTTCCATCATTAATTTCAATTACTACATCTCCAACTTTTATTTCTTGACCTTCTTTTATAAAAATTTTATTTATTATTCCATCAACTTGTGCGTAAATATCTGAGTTAACTTTGTCAGTTTCAACATTAAAAAGTGAATCTCCACTTTTTACTTTATCTCCAACTTTTACAAAGATTTCAGTTACACTTCCTTCTGTTAATCCTTCTCCAATATCTGCAAATTTTACTTTAAACATATTTAATTCTCCTCTATTTTAAAATTTGAAATTTAATACTTCTTCAATTTTTGCATATATTCTTGTTGGATTAGGTTGGTGATATCCTTCACCAGAGTCAAAAGGAATAACAATATCATAACCTGTACATCTTGAAAGTGGTGCTTTTAAGTATTCGAAGCATTCTTCATTAACTGTTGCAATAATTTCTGCAGATACTGAAAATGATTTTATTGCTTCATGAACAACTAAAAGTCTTCCAGTTTTTTTAACAGATTCACAAATCATATTTTTATCTCAAGGTTTAATGCTTCTTAAATCAATTAATTCAATTGTTACATCAGGATTTTTTTGTTCAAACTCTTCAATTGCTTTTTGACAATCAACAGTTTGTGCACCATAAGTTACAACAGTTAAATCATTTCCATCTTGAATTTTAAAAGCTTCTCCAATTGGAATAGTATAAAAACCATCAGGAATTTCTTGTTTAAATGCACGATAAAGTTTTGTTGGTTCAAAAACAATAACTGGATCTGGTGATTCAATTGCTGCTAAAATTAATCCTTTTGTATCATAAGGAGTTGAAGGACAAACAACTTTTACTCCTGGAGTATGTGCATAAATTGCTTCCATAGCTTCTGAGTGAGATTCTAATGCTCTTATCCCTCCACCCATTGGCATTCTAATTACTGCAGGACAAGGATATTTTCCTCTAGTTCTATTTCTCATTCTTCCAAGATGACCTAAAATATTTTGTAATGAAGCTCATCCTAAACCTTCAAATTGTAATTCAACAACTGGTTTTAACCCGTTAATCGCCATTCCAATTCCTAAACCAGCAAATAAAGCCTCGCTAATCGGCGCATCAAAACAACGTTCCTCACCATATTTTGCTTGTAATCCTTCAGTGGCACGAAAAACTCCACCTTCATATCCAGCATCTTCTCCATAAACTATAACTTCATTTCATTTTTCCATAGCAACATCAAGTGCTTCAGAAACAGCTTTTACATTATTTAAAACTTTTGGCATTAGTGATGACCTCCTTTAGCTTCTGGGTGTTTTTCAAAAAACGCTTTTGCTTCATTATATTGTTTTTCTAACTCAGGAGTTTTTGTTTCATAAATAAAATTAAACACATCTTCTAATGGATAATCTTTATTTTTTTCAGCATAATTAAACTCTCCATTAATAAATTCATCTTGAGTTTTGTCTAACTCAGCTTGTTTTTTTTCATCTCAAATTCCTTTTTCAATTAAATAGTTTTTTAATCTAATTAAAGGATCTTTTGTTAAAGCTTCTTGAAACTCATCTTCAGGGCGATAAATTTTTGGATTATCAGAAGAAGAGTGAGCTCCTAGCCTATATGTATCAAACTCAATAAACACAGGTCCATTACCACTTCTTGCAAATTCAATTGCTTCTTTTGCAACTCCATAAACAGCAAAAAAATCATTTCCATCAACTTTAATTGAAGGCATTCCTGAAGCAATCCCTTTTACAGCAATATTTAAAGCTTTTGTTGATTTAGCATAAGGAGTTGAAATTGCTCATTTATTATTTTCACAAATAAATATAACAGGTAATTCATGTAACTTAGCAAAGTTCATTGCTTCATAAGTTTCTCCTTCGCTCATTCCTCCATCACCAGTTGTTGTTAAAACAACTCCATTAGTTTTTTTGTATTTTTCTCCAAACGCAATTCCTGCTGCATGTGAATATTGAGAACCAATAATAATATTTGGGGGTAATAAATTAATTCCTTCAGGAGATTTTGCTCCGTACTCATTTCCCATTCAATATAACATGATATTTCTCATAGGCATTCCAGTTGTCAATCATGCTGCATTATTTCTATAACCAGGAACTAATCAATCTTTTCCTTTTGTCATTGCATATGCATATCCCACTTCTGTTGCTTCTTGACCAGTTGAAGATAAAAAAGATAATAATCTTCCTTGTCTTTGAACTTTATTTTGAAACTCATCTTGTCTTCTTGATAAATTCATTATTTTATAAGCTTCAATAACTTCTTCATCTTTTAATTTTGGCATTAATTTTTCATTAATGATTTTTCCATTTTTATCCATTATTTCCAATCTTTCATTTTTTAATGGATCAAATTTATTTAAATATATTGTTTTCACGATATTTCCTCCTATTCAATTAATAAATCTAAGATATCTTGAACTTCAAAATTACTTCCAAAAATATCTTTGTAATCAACTGATTCAATAATTTCTTTAATAGAACTTGCTTTATAGGGGACACCAATTAGTTTTTGCTCTAATATGTTTGTTCCTGCATAACCTAAAAAGTCCCCATAAATTTTTAAATCTTTGATTAAATTATCTTTAACATTCATATAAATTTCAAAACTACCTTTTCCTTCAAGTCTAGTTTTATTCACATAATCAAAGTTTGCATTTTTTGTAAAAGTTCAATTTGGATCTTGATATTTTTTTTCAAATAATTGCTCTATTGATTTTAAATCATCTTGATCAAGTTTTAAATTTTGAACTTCTTGTTGTTTTTCATAAGTTTTAATTAATTCGTTTCAAAAATCTTTAATTTCAATTTTATTTTCAACTTCTGAGTTAATATTTGTAACTCTTGCTGTGATTGAAGCTATATTTTTTGAAAGAATTTTTGCACGATCAACTGTTAAATATTTTGCTAATTTGTCTAAATTAGCATTGAATAAAATTGTTCCATGTTGTAAAAAACGATCTTTATATTTTCACATTGCGTTTCCTGAAATTTTTTTTCCATTTAAAGCAATATCATTTCTACCTGAAAATTGTGCATTTACACCCATTCTATTCAAAGTACTAATCACAGGTTCTAACATGTTAGCAAACATTGAAACCCCTTTATTTTCTTTATCAGTATAAATAATACTAAAATTCATATTTCCTAAATCTTGAAATACTGTTCCTCCTCCAGTATTTCTTCTAATAACATTAACATTATCTTTTTCTGCTGCTTGTAAGTTTATTTCTGAAGCTGCATTTTGATTTCTTCCAACAACAATAGTATTGTCGTTTTGTCATAAAAATAAAATTGGACCAACAAACTTATCACTTGTAGTTAGATATTCTTCTGTTGCTAAATTATATTTAGGATTAAAACTATTTGATTTATAGATATACATTTCTTATTACCTTTCTATTATTCATAAATATTATAATCATTTATTTTAAAATATATTTTTAAAACTATGAAAAAAATATTCATAATTTCAAATTAAAAAAATCAGTTTTGTTAAACTGATTTTTTTAATCTTTATCTATTGCTTTTTCATGTATTTCACTATAACGGTGACCAACAATTTCAATTTGATCTAAATGTTTTTTGATTTCTTTAAGTTCAGAATCACTAAATTTAATATCACTAGCACTTAAATTTTCATCTAAACGATCTAACTTTCTTGTTCCAGGAATTGGAACTATAAAGTCTTTTTGATGCAACAATCAAGCAAGAGCAATTGAAGCTGGAGAAGTGTTTTTTTGTTTAGCAATAGTTTTTACATAATCTACTAACTTCATATTAGCTTTTAAATATTCAGGATTATTAAATCTTGGTATTGTATTTCTAAAATCACCTTCACCAAAAATTTGATCTGGTTTAATTGTTCCTGTTAAAAATCCTTTTCCTAGTGGAGAAAACGGTACAAATCCAATATTTAATTCTTCTAAAACTGGTAAAATTTTTTCTTCAGGTTCTCTTCAAAACATAGAGTATTCACTTTGAACTGCAGTTAGTGGGAAAATTTTATGAGCTCTTCTTATTGTTGAAGCACTAGCTTCACTTAGCCCTCAGTATCTAATTTTTCCTTGTTCTTTTAGTTCTTTCATAACCATTGCAACTTCTTCAATTGGAACATTTGGATCAACACGGTGTTGATAAAGTAAATCAATATAATTTGTTTGTAACCTTTTTAAACTTCCTTCTACTGCTCTTAAAATATTTTCCCTAGAAGAATCTAGTCCTACAACCTCATTATTTTTGTATTTAAAACCAAACTTTGTTGCAATTATAACTTCGCTGCGACAATCTTTAAATGCTTCACCAACTATTTCTTCATTTTTAAATGGACCATATATTTCTGCTGTATCAAAAAAGTTTATCCCTTTATTTTTAGCTTCTTTTAAAAATTCAATCGCTTCTTCTTTTTTTGGAAATGGTGGAAAAGATAAACTAAACCCCATTACACCAAGTCCTATTTCTGAAACTTCAAGTTGATTTGCTAACATTCTTTTTTTCATATTTTATTTCCTTTCATCTTAATAATGTTATTTTAAAACATTGACCTAAGACTAAGGCAAGACTTTTTTAAGTTTTTTTACAAATTATCTAAGATAAATTCTGTTTGAATATTTAATCCAATTTTTGCATTATTAATTTTATTTATAAAACTTTTATGATATTTTTTAGGTAAATAATTTAAAAATAATTTTAGGTTATGGTCTAATCAATCAAAATTGTATTGTCCATTTTTAAGTGATTCTAACAATATAAAGTTAAAATGCATAACTTTATTTCTAAAATCTTTTAATATATGTAAGTCATTTATTTTATCTTTCCTTAAAATATTATTAGACATAATGCAAAATAATAATTGTGATCAGCCGTCTTTGTTTTCATTTTTTTTAATAATATTAAATTTTTCAAACACACTAAAATCATCTATATCATCACTTTCAATATATTTATTATTTTTGATTATATAGTTATCAAAAATGATTGCTTTTAAATGATCTTCAATATTTGCAAAGAATCGATATAATATATTTTTTATTCTCTTGTCATAAATTATAATAGCTCTAACTTGTTTATAATTAATTATTGAATTTTTAGTTAAAATAGATAGTATGTTTGAAATATACAGATAAGTTTTTAAACCTCTTATTTTTTTGTAATCATTAAAGTCATTTAAATCTTCATCATCAATTATTAAATTTCTTATTTGCTCCATAATTTATCCTCGCTATTAATAATATTTTAAATATTATTTTTGATTAATGTAAATAAAAAGTAGAATTGCTTCTACTAGTGGCATAAGGTAATCATATTTGTCAAATAAGAATCTAATTCACTTTTGTGAACTAGTTAAATTATAAACTATATTAGTTAAATTTCTTATTTTTAGTGTTAAATTTTATTAAAAATTTTCGATTCTTAATCGCTTCAATTTCTTCTTCATATTCTGTGATTAACATCCCAATTCTTTCAAGTAATGAAATAGATAATAGAAAATCTTTTTTATTATTTTTTAAAAATTTTTCACTTAAGCAAAATCAATCTTTTTGTTTATCACATTTTATTAAAACTTCTGGAAATTCTTTAATCATAAAGTTAGAAAAATGTTTCTTTTTTTGATTAATTAATTTATTAATTTCTGTATCACTTAAATACGTTTCATAAAGTTTATATTTACAATTAAACTGATTATTTGTCATAAGTCCTCCCTATTAATAAATCGAAAGATTTTTTTAAAAATTTAACATTTATTTATAATACTCAATAAAACTTCATTCAAAGTTATCATAATTGTAATAACTTTCACGATATTCAATTAATTGTTGATTAACACTGAACAACATTCCTTTGTCTAAAACTAAATTATTATTTTCAAGTTCTAATGCTAAATCTTGTCAAAGATTTTTTTAGATATCGCAATAATTTTTTTTAAAGAAAAACCAATTGTTGTTTTTAAGTTATGAACAAGATATTTTAATAAGCCTTCTTGATTTAAGGTTTTTTCATCAATAGAGTTTTTTAATAAAGAATCACTTATGTATGACACTTGAATAATAAAGAGTTTTTCTTTTATATATCTTTTTACATAAATTATATGAACATAGTCTTCATAATAAAACTTTGTTAAATCTCTTAAATTTGTATCAACTTTAAATTTACCTTTATAGATTTAGCAACTTTTAGCATCAAGATATAAATTTGAAAATGAGAATAAAACATTATATTCATTTTGAAGTATTTTATAACCTTTACCTTGATAAGCTTCAACTAATTTGTTTTCAATTAATTTATAAAATGCTTTTCTAACAGATTGAATTAAAACTTTAAATTTAGTTTTTAAAGAGTTTTCGCTTGGTAAAAATCCATTTTTATCAAATGTTTTTAATCTTATAATTTCTAATAAATATTCATAAATTTCTTCTCATTTTTTAATAATAACTACTTAATAAAAAAACTATTTATAAAATGAATTTTATAAATAGCATAATGCTCCTTTGCCTTCAACTACTTTTTTTGCAAACTTATTTGCAAATTCAATTGCTTTTCCCATATCTTCATAAACATAATTTTTTGGCAATTGACTGATTAGAGCACCAATAAACGCATCTCCAGCACCAGTTGTATCAACAACGTTAGTTGATTTTATTACAGAGAAATTGTCTCCTCTACCATCATGATAAAATTCAACACCGTTTTCTCCCTTAGTCATTAAAATGTATTGTTGTTTATAATCCATAAAAAAGTTTCTTTTATATTTGTTTAATATTAAAAACTCTTCTTCACTAAGTTTAACAATTGAAGCATACTCAATAACTTCAAAAGTTTTTTTAGCAAATTCTTCTTCACTCGATCATAAATCATCACGATAATTTGGATCAAAAACAACAGTTTTATTTGCTAAAAATAATTCTTTCATAATATCAATATAATTTGGATAGCAATCGTTTAACATTCCAAATGCTGAACCAAAATGAGCTAAATCAATTTTACTAATATCAACATTAACTTTATTTCTCATATCCATTTTAATATCAAACTTAAAATTTCTTTCTCCACTTGGTTCTAAACTAACAACAGCTGTTGAAAGATTTGTATCATTGATAGTTGTTACAAAATCAGCTTTAATATCTTGTTGAGTTAAAAAATCTTTAATTATTAATGAGTTCTTATCATCTCCGACATTTGAACCAAAATAAACAGTATTATTAGAATTATATTTAATTGCAACAGCTGCATTAAGTGGTGCTCCACCAATTTTTGCACTTTCTTTGTCACCATCTTTAAAAACATCCATTAATGCTTCACCAATACATATTATATTCATACAATTTCTCCTCTAATCTAAAATTATTTTACACTTATTTTTGGAAAAAAATTTCAAAAAAAAAATTAAAACTTATTAAATTTCCATTTCATAAGCTCTAATTCTTGATGGTTTTATTCTTTTGTTATTTCTTGCTTCTAAATATGGAACAACAATATTTTTATATTTTAAACTAACTTCGTTAGTAATTTGTTGATAAATCATATCAAATGCAAGTGAATTATAATTAAAATGATTTAACAAAATATTTGTATAACATCTTTGAAATTCTTTATCTTTTGCTCTTTCAATAATTTTATAACTATATTTAATCGTTTTAAGTCCATAAATATTTGCAAAAATATTTACAAAATCAAAGTATTTATTTAGCTTTTGAAGTTTTATATTCATATCCACTTTATCTTCTTTTAATTTAAGCATTTTATTCATTATTGGCATAATAAAGTACATAATATATCTAAATCAGTCTTTAAAGTTTTTCATTTTTACAAAACCTAAAAAAAATATAATTTCAATTTTTTGATTAAATAAATTGATTTCTCTTAATTCTTCAACAGACATTTCTCTAATGTTTTGATTATCTAAATGAATTGGTTGGTTATAATTTATTACTAGAGAGGTTTCAAACTCACCTTTTCATTTCGTTTTAGCATTAATACTTATTTCAAAAAGTGGATGACTCATTTTAAAATTATTTGATTGGATATCTTTTGCTAAACATTTTAGTTGTGAATAAACAACTTCTTTAATTGTTTTTCTTGGTAAAAATCAATTAATTTTTATAACTACCCATGCTTCTCTTGGATCTATGGCTTCTTTGCATAGGATGCAACTTTTTTCTTCATACATATTTTTTTAACTCCTTTATAAAAATAACGGCAAGAATTCAGATAAGAACTTTTTAAAATTATTGAAATACATATAATCTGCTATTGTTGTTGATTGTTCAACAAGATTTTCATATTTTAAAATCTCTACATAAATATTAATTTCATTTTCATCTAAAGAATCTATGAATCGAATTGGATTTGATTGCATAGAATTTTTCATCATAGTAAGACCCATATTACTTTCTTTAGTTGAATAAAAATCAATTAAATCTTCTATTTCTCTTGAGTCTTTATTTGTAACATCAATTTCTCATGATTTTGTTTTTTTATTATCTACTTTATATAAAAACTCATTTTTATTAAACACAATAAAAAAGTTTATAGTTTTGTAATTATTATTAATATAACTTATTTTATAAACATCATTAATAATTCTTGTTTCATTTTTTGCTCTAAAAATTCCTTCTTGAGGTTCATAAAACTCAATTTGATCACATTCAGATTCTGAAAGTAATTTGTAGATTGATTTTAACATATTTTTTATATCCACATTCTCACTCCCTTAATAAAATAATTTTAACATTTTAATAGATTAAATATAACTACTAAATAAAAAAACAATTTATTATTAAAAATAAATTGTTTTAAAATTAGCGATTTAAATTTTTATAATAGTTTTTTTGAATAATAAGATTGCTAGAAAAGTTGTATAAATAACTTAAACCAATCATTAGACCAAGAATTCCAACAAAAGTCATAAAGAAAATTGCTATACCAGGAATTCCACCCACTCCTTTTTTATCATGAACATTTAAAAAGAAATAAGGATAGAAAAAGTTTTTCTCTTTTAATTCTCCATTAACCATCTCATAATATTTGTAAATTCCATTATTTTCAGATTGATATCTTAATTCTCCTCTGATTAATGCAAATATACAATATATAAAAATAATTAAAAATTGAATATAAAATTTTTTTAAAAAGAATTGATTTAATTCAACTTCTTTTTTTCTAGGCATTAAGAATAATACATAAACTATAAATCCAATTGGCATAAATACGTGGTTATAAATATTCGAAAGCTGAGGAATAACTCCTGTTGGAAACCCTGAAATTGGAATTAAAACTGCATTATAAACTAACATTGTAACAGTTATACAAGTTAATAAAGTACTTGCAGTTGTATAGCTTGTTGCTTTTGTTAGTCCTTCTCTTTTGTATTGAATTGCAGCAATTATAAATCACACTTGACAAAATACATTTGAAAGTAAAGTAAAAGTTGTAAAATGTTCTATTGTTAATAATTCAATGCTTCCATGATATTTATTGTTTAAATCAGCTTTATCAATTAATCTTCAGATTCAATATCCATAAATACTTAAAAATGAAAGAATGATAAATACCATTTTATAACTAAATAATATTTTTTCATATTTTTTCATTATAAATCTCCTTTAAAAGTTATTATAAATAATTTTTAATAAAAATAACTATACTCTAAAATTTTTTTATAATTTAAATAAAATTTTACAAAAAAAATATCTATTACTAGATACTTTTTTACTTCCAAAATTTTTCGCTATATTGATATGATTTATAATTTAAATTTTGCTACTGGTTTTATAAAAGTAACATTCTTTTAAATTTTATTTTTTATAATATATTGAAAAGTTATTTAGTTTAAACTAAGCTTTTTTCAAAGAAATTTTAGCTTGTCCTTTTTCATCATCAACTGACATTACATATCCATCAACTGATTGACCGATAGATAAGTGGTTACTTACGTTTGATACGTAACCATCAGTAATTTCTGAAATGTGAATTAACCCTTTGTATGTTTTTCCATTAAGATCAACATCACAAAAAGCGCCAAAGTTAACGATATTTGTTATTGTTACTTTTACAATTTGTCCCATTTAAAATTTAAACTCCTTTACATAAATACTATATAGTAAAAAGATGAAATAATAAATAGATTTTTGATTACAATTTAAAATTTTTTTAATTCATTTTAAGTTAATAACATAAATTGTAGTTTACATATATTATGTA
This sequence comes from Spiroplasma gladiatoris, assembly GCF_004379335.1. Lineage (NCBI taxonomy): Bacteria > Bacillati > Mycoplasmatota > Mollicutes > Entomoplasmatales > Spiroplasmataceae > Spiroplasma > Spiroplasma gladiatoris. Next base: position 637,843 of record NZ_CP038013.1, read on the forward strand.
TAATCCTACAAAAAATAAGGTTTAACAGTTTTTGATATAAATAATTATCTAAGAGAACAAATTTTTAGTAATTATAGTAATAGCAAATTATCGTAACATTCAACTTGATTTAAAATAATTTATTAAAAAAATAGTTATTTATATTTATTAGCAAGCATGAATGTAAATAATTTTTATTTTAAGTATAAATTAAAAAATATTATGGCTTATTGCAATATTGTTTTAACCACTAAATGTAATAAGTAGTCCTACTAAATATATCGATTACATAAAGATTTTAAATTAGTTTTTTTTAAAATTATAAGGAAATTGATTTATTAAAAATTCTTGTCATCCAGGATTAGCACGATGATAAGGATAGATTTTTCAAAATTGACTTTGACATTCTTCATATGTATTTCCATTTAAAAGCTTATTTCTAACCATATACATAAACACAATTGAAGGACTTCGATTTATTCCTCAAACACAATGTACATAAATTACTTTATTATTAATATTATTTTCGATAGTTTTTAAAGCATCATCCACTAAATCAATATCAATGTCTTCATATATTGGAAAATCCTCAAAATTATAGTATTTAATGTCATTTTTTGCATCAAAACTAACTTGTAAGTTAGAGTTTTTAATATACTTTTTAAAAATTTCTTGAGCACAACTAATTCTTAATTGTGTTTCTTTAGGAGCACTTTTTTTATCTCCTAAAAATAAGTTATTCATTATTTTTCTCATATTTTTCTCCTTAAAAGTATTGTATCTAAAAAAACCCATTATAAATGGGTTTTTTAGTTTAAAAATCACTTCCATTGTTTTCAATTAAAGTTTTATATCAAAAGAAACTATCTTTTGGATAACGTTTTAAATCTTTTAAATCAAATTCATCACGATTTACATAAATAAATCCGTATCGTTTTGAAATACCTTCATGAGTTGAAACCAAATCAACAGCACTTCAAGGACAATATCCAAGCATCTCAACTCCATCATCAATTGCTTTTGCCATTTCTGAAATATGCTGATTATAGTATTCAATTCGATAATCATCATGAATTTTAAAATCACTAGTTAATACATCTCTTGCTCCAATTCCGTTTTCAGAAATCAATAATGGTAAATTGTAGCGATCATATAATTCTTTTAAAGTATTTTTTAACCCTATCGGATCAATTTCTCAACCAAATTGAGTTTTTAATAAATTTGGATTTTGTACTGTTTTTCCATAACCAGGAATTTCATACCCTTTTTGTTGATCGTTTAAATTAGTATTTTTTTCATCAATTCCCATATGTTCAACAGTCGATGATGAATAATAGTTAAATGATATAAAATCTGGTTTTGCGCTTCTTAAAATAGCTAAATCTTCTTGACTTGGATTAAAGTTATATCCTTGTTTTTTTAAAAAATTTAAATAAAACGGGTTATAACTTCCACGACAAATTACATCTAAAAATGTTCAATTCCTTAACATAGAAAAGTTAAATTTGGCATTTTGATCTTCTGGTTTTGAACTTGCAGGATAAACAGCGCTGATATTAGGAGCTGGACCAATTTTACCATTAGGAACAATATCTCTAAAAAGATTAATTACTTTTGCTTGTGCCATATTTAAATTATGTAAAACATCAAATTTAATACGATTTCATTCTTCTAAGTCATCAACCATATTTATAACATGACCTGATAAAATCATGACATTTAATTCGTTTATAGTAATTCAATATTTAACTTTATCTTTAAAACTAGTAAAAATAGCTTTTGCAAATTTTAAAAATCCTTCTGTTGTTTCTTTTGCTTTTCAACCACCAATTTTATTTAAATTATCAGGTAAATCAAAATGATACATTGTTACAATTGGTTCTATATTGTATTTGATTAACTCATCAATTAAATTGTTATAAAATTCTATTCCTTTTTGGTTAATTTCGCCATTACCATCAGGAATTATTCTTGTTCAAGCAATTGAAAATCTATATGCTTTTAACCCCATTTTTGCCATCATTTCAACATCTTCTTTATAGCGATGATAATGATCAGAAGTTACTTTAAAATCTGTTATGTCTTTTGGGTAGTGTTTACCAATAAAATCCTGAACACTTAACCCTTTTCCATCAACATTATATGCTCCTTCAAATTGATAGGCACTTGTTGAAGCACCTCACAAAAAATCTTTTGGAAATTTTGAAATCATATTTATTCCTCTTTTCTTAACAATATTATTATCTAATATTTTTTTTAAAAAATACTTTCATTATTAGAAAAAATTTTCATTTTTTAATGTTATTATAATCTTGTATTTATGCAAAAAACAAATAATTAGTTAAGTTACAATTGGTTATTACATTTAGCTTATTTACAAAAAAAAAAAAAAAATTAAAGAAAGGAGTTTCAAATATGGAACTTAATTTTACATGTCCAAAATGTCACCAAACTATTACAGAAAAAGATTTTAACGGGAGCGAGACTAGTTTAAAAAATTTACATGATTTTTTAGAATCTAAAAAACATGAATATCTTGAAGAACTAAAAAAAGAACTAAAAAGTCATTATGATAATCAAAAAAATGCAGAAATTACAGCTGCTCTTGCTAAACAAAGTCAAGAATTTCAAACAGAAAAAAATAAATTAGAATTGTTTATCAATGATTTAAAATCAAAAAATGATATAGAAATACAAAAAGTCAGAAATGAATTAGATGTTGAAAATGCTAAATTAAAAGAACAAATTCGAAATTTTGATGAGAAATTAGCAAGTGAAAAAGAGCAAGCAAAAATAATTGCTATGCAATCATTTCAAAAAGTTAAAGATGACTTAAATACAGATATATCTTTAAAAAATGAAAGGATTACAAGTTTAGAAGCTAACTTAAAAATTATAGAAGCTAACAAAAAACAAGAAATTTTAGAAGAAAAAGAAAACTTACGATCACTTTTTGAAGTTCAAATAAGAGATTTGAATGATCAAATTTCAACTTTAAAAGAAGCTAATTTACAATATAAAGTTATTCAAAATAAAACTAAAGGAGAAAACTTTGAACATGACGTTGAAGGAGAATTAAGAAAAGTATTTCCAGATGATGTTATTTCAAAAATTACAAGTCAATCTCAAAAAGCAGATTATCTTCAATCTGTTAAAGATAACGATGTAATTGTTGGAAAAATTGTTTATGAAGTAAAAAATGCTTCATGAAGTAAAACATGAGAAAAAAAATTAATAGAAGACACAGTTAAAGAAGGAGCGAAATACGGAATTCTAGTTGCAACCAGTTTCAATGATCAATATCGAAACATTCCTTTTAAAGTATCTGATGAAAATCCTAATATTTTTTTAACAGATGCAGATAGTTTTGCTTTTGTAGGACATATTTTAAGAATTTTAATAAAAACTGAAGCGAAGTTAAAAGAAAAATATACAAATGAAAATAACAATGAAAGAGTTGAAGCTTTTAATACTTGAAAAACAACATCTTTTGTTACAGTTTCTAAACTTTTTGAAGATCAATTTAAAAGAATTGAAGATTCAGAAAATGCAATAACTAATAAAATAAATGAAATAAGGATAGCTAGAGAAAAATTGTTTGGTAATTGAAAAACAGTTATAAAAAGTTTTATTGAAGGTTTAAATTTATAATAATAAAATCACAAGTAATATTACTTGTGATTTTATTTGTCTTTTTGCATTCTATAGATATGACTTAATATTATTTTTTGAGGAATTATTTTTACTAATAATTTATTAAATTTATTAACTATACCTGTTAATAAAAAATCTTTTGAATTAGTTTTAAGAGCTTTTTTTAAAGTTTTATTGACATATTTTTCAACTCTCATCCCGTGTGATTTATTTATATTTTTATAATCACTTCTTAACCAAAAATCAGTCTTAATAGGACCAGGACAAATTGTAACTACTCGTACTTTTGATTTTAGTTTTTTAAATTCTGTATTTATTGCTATACCTAAATTTAAAACATAAGCTTTTGATGCAAAATAACTCGAAAACATTGGTCCCGGTTGAAAAGCAGCAACACTTGCCACATTTATAATTCTTCCTAAATTATTTTTATAAAAATTTTTAGCAAAATGCTTTGTTATATAATGAAGTGATTTAATATTTAAATCAATCATATTTAATTCTTTTTCTAAACTTGTTTTTAAAAAACTCCCTCAAACTCCATAACCTTCATTATTAATTACTAATTGAATATCAAAATTTTTACAATTCTCAATCATATTTTTAACTTGATTTAAATCACTTAAATCATAATTTCATTTTTCAAGAATTATGTTTGTAAAATTTTTATTTAAATTATCAAGAGTTTGAGTATTTCTTGAAACTGCAATAACTTTATAGTTTTTAGCAAGCAAGTATTTTACAATTTCATACCCTATTCCCTTACTTGCTCCTGTAACTAATGCATAACCTTGTTTTTTCATAAATTTATTTTAATACTATTTTGAAATAAATTCTTTATAAATTAATTTATTTAATTCGATTTCGTTATCTTTTTCAATAGTATTTTTTATTCAATAACCAGATTTTTTAATTTTTCTTTCTAAATTATTTAAATTGATAGCAACAAAACCATAGCGATTTTTATATGCATTATTTCAACTCCAACAATCTGTAAAACTTCAAAGGTGATAACCGAAGCAATTAGAACCTTCTTCAATAGATTTGTGCAATCAATAAAGATGTTCTGAAATAAATCTTATTCTATAATCATCTTCAATATAAATTGATTTATTAGCAATACTTGATTCTTCTTGAACTCCCATACCGTTTTCAGAAACTAATCATTTAATATTATTATAATTATTCTTTAAGTTAATTGCAATATCATATAGTGCTTTTGGATATATTTCTCAACCTCTAGATTCATTCATAATTCTTTCTTTTCATATATAATTTTCAAAAAATTTTTCTAAACCATCACTTTCATTATTAGTTGGTTTTTTGAATCTTCTAGGTTGATAATAATTTACACCTAAGTAGTCAACCGTGTTGTTTTTAATATCCACAATTTCTTTAATTTTATAATGAGGTGATAAATTGTTATTATTCAATAATTTTAAAAATTCTTTGTTATATTCACCTTTTACAGATGGATCTAAAAAGGATTTGTTATAAAAATAATCTGCGATTTTAGATGCTTTTAAATCTTCTTCGTTATTACTAGAACTATAACAAGGAGTCAAATTTAAAATAACACCAATTTTTTTTTCTTTCTTATCTTTGAAAATTTTTTTGAACTCTTTTATTGCTCTAGCGGATGCTACTGTAATATTAAAACCAACTTGTATAGCTCTTTTTAAATTTTTTATATGTGGATAATGATTTCCCTCATAATAACCACACTCAGAATGAACTATAGGTTCATTGAAAGATGCTCAATAATCAACTAAATCCCCAAATTCTAAAAAACAAGCTTTTGCATATTTTCTAAATTCTTCAATTGTATCTTTATTTTCTCATCCACCTTGATCTTGTAAAGGCATTGGTAAATCGAAATGATAAAGATTTACAATTACTTTAATATTTTTTTCTTTTAAATAAGTGAAATATTTTTTATAAAAATCAACACCTTCTTGGTCTAATTTTTCAAAAGGGAATTTATTAACTAAACGTGTTCATTGTATTGAAGTTCTAAAACTATTAAGTTTTAGATAACTCATTATATCTATATCTTCTTTAAATTTAAGATACATATCATTAGCTACATCATTTCCAACTTTTTCAAAAAATTGTTCTGGTTCTTTTTTGAATCATTCATCCATTAAACTATATGATTTTTTATTTGTTCATCCTTCTGTTTGAGGTCCGCTTGTTGCTGTACCTCATCAAAAATCTTTTTTAAATTTAAAATTAATCATTTTCTTCCTCCAAAAAAATATTAACATTAGAAAAAAAATAATTACTATATTAATGTTTTTAAAAAATATTTACAAGTGATGAAAATATTTACTTTTCTTTTATTAACAAATAGAGAGCATTTGTAAAAAATATTTCGGAAGCTAAAAAATTTACTCTATTTTTTATATTTATTTCAGAATTGTAAGCAAAAATAACTACATCAAATTTATCTAAATATTTTGATTCATCATTTCCTGTTAAACAAACAATTTTTTGCTTATTATCAAGTGATATTTGAATTAATTCATCTAAATAAAAAGAAGAGTTAAGTGTATAAGAAAAAACAATGTTTACTGCTTTTTTATTTTTACTTTGTTTTATAAAAAAACGATTAGTATCTAATTCCGATGAATAGACAATATGTATATTATCGTTTAATGTTGAAAATAAGTAAGCAAAATATTTTTGAGCAATTGTATTTGTACCAAATCCGATTAAATTTATCTGTTCAATATTAAAAAAAATATCCTTCAATTTTGATTTATTTTGTAATAATTGTTCCATTATATCGTTAATATTAACAGTTAATAAATTTTTTAAAATATCAATATTTTCAGAAAAATTAAAATCATCAAGTTTTTCATTTGATGAACTATTTTTATTACACAATAATTTGCTAAACTTTTTTAGTTCAAATTGAAATTCTTTATAACCTTCAAAACCAACTGTTTTACAAAATCTATTTATAGTTGTAGGAGATACAAAAGTTTCTTTAGAAAGATTCGTAATCGACATATTAGAAACTAAAAATATATTATCTAAAATAAACTTTGCTATAAATGAATTTGTATTTTTTTGAGATCTTAATTGCTCTAACCTACTAATTAATTCCATACTTTTCCTTTCAAAAAAAAAAAAAAAAACACTTTTTATAATTTTAACAATTAATTAGCGTTTTTAAAATAATTAATAAATTACTATAAGTGTTATGATTATTGCTATTGCAATAATATAACAAGGTATAAAAGATAAATATATTAGCTTTTTCTTACAATTAATATATTTATTATAAACTTTTTTTAAAAATTCTAAAACAAATCATATTAGAAAAGGTAAAGTGAGAAATAATCCAGAAATCATGACTAAAATGCTAAACATTTTTACTTATTTTTTTGTTTTCTTTTTGTTGTTTTTTAAGATTTATTTTATTTCATTTATCTTTTTTACTTTCAATAATTTTATTTGCATAAATTTCATATTTAGCCTTTTTAATAATTAATTTATTTAAAAATTCTTTTAATTTACTTATACTTTTTTCTTTTTTTGAAGCTTTTTTGAACTCTTTTGATTTTAATTCATCAATTTTACTTTTTGTATCATATATATAGTCTTCTAAATGATACAATTTCTCGTTTTTATTAGTTATAAATTTATACTCTGGATTACTCCAATACTTTTTAACTTCATTATATTTATCTATATCATCTTTTTTTAATTTTTTCATATACAAGATATTATCCAAAAATACAAATGGTAAATAAATACCAAAAGATAATCCCAAGGTTATTGTTGTAGGAATGATTTGTTTTCAATCCGTTGATGTTATTATTGCTCCTAACATCCAAGGGGTTGTTCAAGGAACTGTTATGTAAGAATACTTAACTCAACCTAAAGTTGTAAATAGATAACCAGTAACTATTGATAGTATAGGCACCAAAAATCAAGGAGCGGCATACACAGGGTTTAAAACTATTGGAAATCCAAATACAACAGGCTCATTAATTTGAAATATACCACTAGGAGCAGCGTATTTAGCTATTTCTCTTAATTCTCTTCTTCTTGAAAACATTAACGTTCCTATAATTAAGCCTAATGTACATCCACTTCCACCAATCATATAATAAGATTGAACAAATGAATATGTAAATATACCTAAATCACCTGTTTGTGCTGCTAAATCATAACCTAATTTTGAAATTAATGTTACATTAATTCCGGCTATCATATATCAAATTGGTTCAAAAATTCCAGCTAGTAAATTAGAACCATGAATTCCAAAAAATCAAAAGAAACTTACAAAAAATACATAAACAATAGCTAATGCAAGTCCCCCATTACCTTTTGCAAAGCCTTCAAATCAACTACCAAAGAATTTATATATTCCAGCTCCAACTCCAAAAAACTCAGAACCAATTGATACAATTTGATATTTTACATTCATTAATAAAACTCCATCAGTTTCAACAAACGAGATTTTACCTCCACTTGTGATTGAATAAAGTTCATTTTCAATGTTATTTAAATAAGCAATTGCATTAGCAATTACACTTTTATCACTTTCATTACTTAATTCATAAAAAGATTTAATGTTTTCAAAAAACTCTTTACTATTTTTAGAATTTTTTAAAATATCAGCAACTTTATTAACCACTTCAGAATGATCTATAAAGTTTTGATTATTCATGATTTTGGCAACTATGTCTTCTGCACTCATATCTTTATATGTGTTTAAGATTTCTTGTATTTTTTCCTCAGTAAGTGTTGAATAATCTCCTTTACCCACACTCATATTAGTTAATAAAGCTGGTGTTAAAAAACACAAATTAATTAATACAAATACACCGAAAGTTAATATTGCAGGTATTAATATAGCAAATGATTTACCAACATTAGGAGGTACTCCTGCTGGTAATTTAATTTCAAATTTTTTAACATTTGATAACTTTATAAAAATTTCAACACCAACTATACTTGAAAAAATAGCGATAATTAGTCCTGTAGCACCCATAAAATAACTAACTTGACCCATTATACAAACAATAAATAGAGCAACTGACATTGTTGCAGCTAATAATGGTGATTTAAAATTTCTAGATTTAGCAATGAAAAAACCATATATAAATGCGAAATATAAAGACATAGAACCTATTGTTGCTGTATTTAAAACACCAAATGCTTGACCCGCTATTTGTTGTATTTTATATCATGAAGTATAACCACTAACATTAGTTGTTATAACTTTATGAACAAAATCTCATGATTCATTGGTTGCAAATTTACAAATTACTCCTAATAAAGATACTCTTCCACTACCAGCACCACCAAAAATAATTGCTTGAATTAGTAATCCGATTGAACCGGCTATTATTATTGCTAGCATTGTTCCAAAGGTATCTTTTAGTGCAGAGATGTGTCTTTCATTTCCCACCTTAGTTAAAGCAGGAACAAACTTGCTATTAAATCAATTTTTGAAGCTTTTTTTAACATTTTTTTCCTTATTCATTTTTTTTCCTCCATTAAGATTTTATATGGAAATTTTTACCAACTTATTATTAAAAATAAGTTGTAAATTTTTACAAATCATAAAAATATTAACTATAGATTAATGTTAAAAGTTATATTATTTGTTATTAAATTAAAATATATTATAATAATAAAAACTATAAATTATATCTTATGAAAAGGAAGAAATTATGAAAAATATTAAAGTTATTGTTAGTGATTTAGATGGAACTCTATTATTTAACAATAAATATTCAAGCGAACAACAAATTCAATATTTAAAAGAATTACAAAATAAAGGTATTATGTTAATAATATCAACTGGTAGAAGTTGAAATGAAACAGTAAAAATTGCAAAAGATTTAGAAATTGATAAACATTTAAATTATGTAGTTTGTGAAAATGGTAGTTATGTTTCAAAAGTTAGTGAATTTAATCCATTAATGGTAGAAACAATTGATAAAGATATTGTTAAAGAAATATATGAAACTTTAAACAATCAAAATTATAGTTTTTATTTTAAAAAATATACAGAGCAAAATGTTTATTATACAAACGAACTAGGAATGTCAAAAACTTTTTATACAAGGTCAAATAAATTAATTGATAAAAATAATGATCAACATTTTGAAAATATAAGTTATGGTTTTGCTCAATTTTCTTTTCAAAATAACGCTGATAAAATATTTTCGATGTTAGATGAAAAATATAAAGATAAATTATCAATCATTTGAGATGCAGATGATGAAAAAACTAAAATGCATTATATAGTTTCTTCAAAAAACTCAAATAAAGGAGCAAAAACTTTAGAGTTACTAAAAAATTTAGGATATACAAATGAAGAAGCAATTTTTTTTGGAGACAGTGGAAATGATATTCCTGCATTAGAAGCTTTTAAAAATAGTGTTGTTATGAAAAACGCAACAGAACAAGTAAAAAAAGCCGCTAAGTTTGTCACAAAACATTGCTTAGAAGATGGTGTTATGCATTTTCTAATGGAAAATAATATATAAATTTATAAAAAAAATTAATAATTTAAGTGATTTTAGTTTGTTAACAAACTATTGAGTTAGATATTAAGTTATAAAAAGATAGAAACAATGATTAGCTTATTAACATTGTTTCTATCTTTTTTTATTTTGTAAATTTTTTTAAGTCACTAATTTCAGGTTCTTCTCTTGAAAAGTTTCTTGTTAAATTATTTTCTTTACAAAAAATATCAAGTTTTTCAATAGCTTTATTTAAGTCTTCAATAGAAACTGATTTTGAGTTCTTATTCTCTAAATCGTATTTTATATTTCTTATATTATTTTCTAATTTAAATTGTTCTAAAATTAATTGATGAAATTTTATTTGTTCTTCTTGAGTAAAAAACTTGTCTTTTAATTCAGTGTCACCTGGATAATAATCAATATCTTTATGGGTACATCCTAAGTGATGATAGCCATTAGAAATAGCTTCTGCCATTGTTAAATAATTTTTATCGATAACTTCTAATGATAAAACTGTATTTTCATATTTTATGCATAATTCACAACTATTTTCTTTTGGTTCTACATATACCAATTTTTTCATTCTTACAGATTCACTCTTACCAATTGAGTTATAAATCCCCATAAAGTTAGGAATAATACTTTCAGAATTATTTTTATTTTTTTCGTCAATTGGTTTATTTATAAGATCTGATTTTTGTTGTTTTCTATTCTTAACTTTTTGTCAAGGAAAAAATAAAGATATTGCTAAAACTATTACTAAAATAATTACTATTACTACTCAACTAACATTTGTTCCAAATCAATTCATATTTATTTATTATTATCATTTAAATGACAATAATACTCCCTTGCCTCTTCTAAATTTATATTTTGACAATTTTTACAACTTATACAAAGTGCTTTTTGTTTTTTCGCTTTAAAAAAATTAATTGGTTTATCAAAAATGAATTTTTTATAGTCTCAACAACTTTTACAAAATGTAAAAATTCAATCAGTATCTTTATCAAAATTAAAGCTCATAGTTTTCTCCTGTTAAAAAAAATAAAATGGTTGTCCATTTTATTTTATTGTAAATTTTAAATTATTTTGCAATTTTTTGTAATTCTCTTGCAACATGTTCAACATCAGGTCCAATAACTATTTGAACACTTTCTGCTCCTAATAATTTAGTTCCAAATGCTCCTGCTGCTTTTACTCTTTTTTGATCTATTAAAGAATTATCTTTAACTTGCAATCTTAGTCTTGTTGCACAATTATCAATTAACACTAAGTTATCTTTTCCAATTGCTTCAAGAATTTCTGCTGCCATATTAATATATTTTTCACTACCTTTTGCTGGTTTTGATTTAGCTGTTGAAGATGAGTTTGCAACTGCATTTTCATCTACAGCCTCTCTACCAGGTGTTAATACATTCATTTTTACAATTACAAAATAGAATGTAAAGTAGTAAATAACTCCAGCAGCAACCGTTAAGACAAGTACCATTAATGGGTTACTTATAATTGACCATACCCCGCTTGATTCTCCACTATGTTTTGCTAATCCTCATGATTGAGCAAATGATATTGCATAATCAATAAATCCAGCACTAAATCCAAATCCAATTTGAATTTTCATAGCAGTTGATATCCCGACAAATATTGAAGTTAACACTGAGTGAATTCCTAACAATAATGGTGAGATAAATACAAATGAGAATTCTAGAGGTTCAGTTATTCCTGAAAGGAATGAAACTCCCGCAACTCCTCCAAGAAACCCTGCTACTTCTTTTCTTTTTTCTTTTTTAGTTGCAAAAATCATTGCAACTGCTGCAAGTGGCAATCCACCCATCATTATTGGGAAGAATCCTGATTGGAATAATCCGGAATTTGAAATTCCTGCTGTAAATGCATTAATATCTCCATTTACAATTTGGCTATTTCCTAAAACAGCTCCTGTAAGTGGTGCGATTTTATCTCCACTTATAGGCATTTGGAATCAAAAGAATGTGTTTAAAACTTGGTGTAAACCAAATGGTAATAACAATCTATTTAATAATCCATAAACCATTGTTCCAGGTATTGCTACTGCTGGATTGTCTGGTGTAATAACTTTTCCAAATGAAATCAATCCAAACTGAATTCATGGTCAAATTATTGCAAAAATTAACGCTAATGGAATAGATGAAGCCAATGCAACCATTGGAACAAATCTTCTTCCTCCGAAGAATGATAATGCTATTGGAAGTTTAATTTCTGATAGTCGATTATATAACCATGCAGATAAACATCCAGCAACAATACCTCCTAAAACTCCTATATTCAGAACATATTCTCCACCCTCAATAACATCGGTTGTATCCTTTGCTATTTTTGGAACATACAATAATTTTGAGAATACATTACTTTTAATATCTTCAAAAGTAAACACTTTACCATATAACATTTGTGGAATTGTTCCTTCAGATGTTAATGCAGTTAGTGATAAGTATAATACTGCACTTACAAGTGTTACTTCCCCTCTATGATCTTTTGCAAGACCAAAAGCGGTACCTAATGCAAAAAATAAAGGAAGATTATCGAATGGTACACCACCAGGTTTTTGGAATATTAAAGATATATAATATCCAATGTAGTTTGTTATAACAGTTTCGCCATTTTCAACAACACTTGTTAAAGACATTCCTAATGCACCAAAACGATTTAAAATTGCAGCGAATGGTAATATTGCAATTGGAAATTGTAATGCTTTACCTAATTCTTGAAGTTTATTCAAGAATGTATTTCACGAATTACCTTTACCACTACTTGTTTTTTGTTTTTTTTCAAGTAATTTTTCGCCTTTGCTTAATTTAATTTTAGCTTCTGACATATTTTTTCTACTTTCTATGAGTTTTTCTCATAAGTATTATAAACTAATTGGAAAAAAATTTTAAAATATTTTAAAAAATAAAATAAAATTTTTAAAAAAAGTAAATCTAAGAATTACTAATTAAAGGTGGCAATGATACAGCTAGTAAAACAATCGCTCCAACATAACCGACCAATGCAACAATAACAATTACATAGAATTGTCAAAATCTAAAAATTTTAAAAATACCTGTAACAACTTCAAAACTATCTTTTGCATTTTTTTTAGCATTTTTAAATCTTATAAAAAACCAAGTTGCAACGATTGCCATAACTAATAATGCAATTGCAATTGCAAATAATACTCATAAAGTGTTAGTTGATAATTTATTTGTGCTTTGAGCTAAAAAAGTCATATTTCTCCTTTATTTTATTTCATTTTTACAAGTGTTATTTTGAATATAACTTTTTAAATTTTCAAAACTTGTTTCTACCATATTTTTTACAGCTTCATCTGTATAACTACCTAAATGAGGCGTAAAAAGCACTCTTGGTTTTAAATCATATAACTTTTGATAAATTTCTATTTCAAAATTACTTTCATGTTTTTTAAAAAATATTTTTGCTTCATTTTCTAAAGTATCTAATGCAACTTGTTTGATTTTATTATTCAACATATATTCGTATAAATCATTATAGTCAATTAATTCCCCTCTTGCCGCATTAACTATTATAGTTTGATTTTTTATTTTTGAAAATAATGTTTTATTGATAAATTTATCATTTTGGCCTTTAATATAAGGACAATGTAAAGAAATTAAATCACAGTTTTTGAAAATATAATCTAAAGTTTGATATTCTAATAAATCATTTAAATCATTTCTAGGAAATACATCATATCCAAAAACTTGAGCACCCATTCCTTTTCATGATTTTGCACACTCAATTCCTATTCTTCCTGTTCCAATAATTCCTATTTTTGAGTTTCTAACTTCTTTTGCAAAAGAATATTGATCAACTCTAAAATCATTTTGATTCATTTTATCATACATATAAATTATATTTCTAAACATTGCTAAACCAGATGCAAAAGCTAACTCACTAACTGCATTTGGAGAATAAAACGGTACATAACCCATTTTAAATCCTAATTTTTTTGCATAATCAATATCAATATGATTTGTTCCAACAGTTCTTGTTAATAAGTAATTTACTCCATAACTTTTTATTATGTCTAAATTTTTTTTATCTGCAATACAGTTGGCTCTTAAAAGCACAGCATCATGACCGTTGATTTTTTCTACATTATCATGATTTAATAATTCGTCAAGTAAAGTTAATTCAAAATTAAAGTTTTTATTTACTTCATTAAAAATATCAACTTCAACATTTCTTACTCCAAAACATATAACTTTCATAAATTTTCCTTTCTTAAGAAAACATTGGTAATGCACCAATTGCTGTTGTAACAATTACTCATAAAGGTAATGTTATAATTGATAAAAATGTTGATAATGTTGTTAGATTACTTGCTATCATTGGCGCTTTATTATATGAAATTGCATAAGCAACAACAACATTTGCTGGTGGAGCTGCTGTCATTATCACCATTGCTGCTAGTGAAGTTACTTTAATTGAATAACTATTTGTATAATGACCAATACTTGCAAAACCAATAACCAACAATAAAATTATTGTTGGTGCAATAATTATTTTTAAAAAAGAAGCATATCATAAAGTTTTATCTTTCATAGCTGCTTTTAAATTCCCTTTATTCATTGTCATACCAATTGCTAATCATGCTAATGGTGTACAAATTGCTTGTAAAGTTGTTAATATTTTATCAATTGGTGGAAATAATAAATCAAATCTTAATGGTGAGAACTTTTTAGATCCATCGTAATCAACACATTGAATTCCTGGTATAAGTTGAGTTACTCAAATAATAAATCCTAAAAATGTTGCAATTAAAATTGGGTTAACAAAAATGTTTTTTAAAGTTTGTTTTTTGATTTTTTTTGCTTCAATAATTTCTTCTTCACTTAATTGTGCTTTTGTTTTTTTAACTGTTTTTGATAAAGTTTTTTTACTCATAATAATAAAAGCAAAAGAGTATAAAAAGATTCTATAAGGAATGTTAAACATATTTGCTGTATTTTGACTATCTGAATAAATTGCTGTAACAATAGGAATACCAAAAAATGTTGTTGAAGCAAGTGCTACACACATTGCTAATGTATCTTGAATATCTTTTTCGTATTTGTAAAAAAAATATTTTGACACAAACATCATAATTGCATAAAATAAAAATCCGATTAGTAAAACTACAAGTTCTGATTTAACTCCATCAACTGAAGCGTCAGATAAAAAGCCCTTTAACGCAAGAGTTGGCAATCCAACAACCATAACGATTTTTATCATAACTTTTTCTCATTCTTGCTTAAATATTTTTTTATAAGCTAATAAGTAACCTAAAAAAATAACTACAATAGTTGCTATTATTGCAGATCACATTTTTCAAGATACTAAAGTTTTTGTTAATGCATCTGTAATTGCTGTATACATAGTCCCTCCATATTCTCTTTAATAATATAGTTTTTTTATTAATAAATAAATAAAAAAATAAATAATAATTTTGTAAAAAAATATTATTTATTTTTCGAAAAATCTTTTATTAATGATTTTTTTTCATTTTCATCGATGTCTAAGTAATTTTCAACAACAATTGTTTTAGAAGCATTTGTACTTAAATCTGTTGCACTCGCATGTAATATTCCATCAACATCAATTTTAAATGTACATGAAATTTTTGGTGTACCTGATTCTGCTTTTTGAATTTTTTTCAAAGCAAAGTGTGCTATTAATTTATTGTTACTTGCTATTTGATCTTCACCTTGCCTAATATCAATTTCAATTTCATCCATAAAATCTTTAGCAGTAGTATATTCTTTTGTTATTGAAATCGGTATTGAAGTATTTTTAGGAATTAATATATCATATTTATCTTCAGCTAAACTTGTTCCCAAACTAATCGGAGTAACATCCATTAACATTATTTCAGAGCTACTTTTTTCATTATAAATACTGTCTCCAAGAATTGCAGCACCAATCGAGATAGCTTCATCAACATTTAATGAAAATGAAATTTTTTCACGTCCAAAAAATTTTTCTAAAAAATCTTTTACCATTACCATTCTAGTTGATCCACCAGCTAAAACAACTTTATCAATTGATTCAGTTGTTTTTTTAGATTCTTTTAAAACTTCAATTAATATTTGTTCTACTTTTTTCATAAGTTCAAAAGATAATTTTTCAAAAGTTGATCTTTCTAAATCATAATCAATATGAACAGGTTCGTTATTTACAATGGCTATAAAAGGAACATTTATTTTTGTTGATAAGCTTGAACTTAATTCTTTTTTAGCTTTTTCTGCTGCAACTTTTAATCTAACTTGCATTGATCTATCAATTTTTTCAATTTTTAATTCTTCTAGACAATGTTTTTTCAATATTTCAACAATAACATTATCTCAGTCATCTCCACCTAGTGAATTATCCCCTCCAGTTGCAATAACTTCAAAATCATTATTATCAACTTCTAAAATAGAAATATCAAAAGTTCCTCCGCCTAAGTCAAATACTAAAATATTTTGACCTTTATTATCTGGTTTTATTCCATAAGAAAGTGCTGCAGCAGTTGGTTCATTTACAAGTCTTAAAACTCTTAATCCAGCAATTTCTCCAGCAAGTTTTGTTGCTTTACGTTGACGGTCGTTAAAGTGAGCTGGTACAGTGATAATTACATCAATTATATTTTCTTTTAATTTTTTATTAGCAAAACTTGTTAAGTATTTTAAAATTTTAGCACTAATAAATTCAGGACGATATTCTTTGCCTTCTAATTCTACTTTTGCATCACTCCCTATTAATCGTTTAATACTTAGGACAGTATTTTTATTTGCTTCTAATTGTCTTTTTGCAACATCACCAATTAATCATTCTTTGTTTCTTACAGATACTACACTTGGTGTAGTTTTTAATCCTTCTTCATTTTCTAAAACATTAACTTCACCATTCTCACAAACAGATATACATGAATTAGTTGTCCCTAAATCTATTCCAAAAATTTTCATTACCTATTCATCTCCTTTAAAGTATTTATCTAAGATTAGCTTATATTTATTTACAATAAGCATTTGATTATCCTTTTTCTTGTTTAAATTATCTGGGTGAAATTTTCTTGCTAATAATCGATAAGATTTTTTATAGTCTTCATAATTTGAATATTTTGTTAAATTAAAATATTTTAATGCTACTTCTAACTCATCTAAGTCACCATCATAATTACGGTTAACATTTTTATTTGTTGTTTTATCATTTTTTGAATAATTATTCATATCTAAAACAATTATTTCATCAAACAATTCTTCAAGTTTTGCTTGATAACTATAAGCAGTACTTTGATTGCATTCAATTAAATCAACATAACTATCTAAATCTTTTTCATCTTCTTCTAAAAAATCTTTAAAAGTTTCAATGATGTTATTTAAAGCTATTGAAATAAATAATTTAGCATCATTTTGTAATCGATTAGATAACAAATTATCTTCAAATAAATTAAAATGAATAAACTTCTCAATTTTTTCAAGGTTTTTCGATAAACTTAATGAACAAATTCTTGCAAATTTATAAAAAGCACTTAAAAGCAAAACTACTTCATTATGTTTAGTTGTATATTGACTAAACATATTTCTTAATTCGTCTTTTTGAATAATAAAAGGTTTTAAAGCAAATGAAAAATACGAATTTTTAAAATAGTAATGATCTGTAAAAAATTCTTGATTTTTCATTAGATAATCAATATCTTCTTTTATATAATGTTGTTTATATAATTTTGTTGAGTTACCTTTTATTAAAAATTCACTATTTAAATCTTGTTTGATTCACTCAAAATATTCAAAATAATCTTTTTCAGAATAAGTTGAATAATTTAAACTATCTTTTGGCTTTTTATAAAAATTAAAATAGTCATAATAATTATTATTTTTTAATTTTTTAAACAGCATAACTTTTTTAAACTTAATCATTTCAATTGTAAAAACTAAAATAACAAAAAATACTGATAAGTAAAAAACTAAAGTTAAATCGTTTAAATACTTATAAAAATTTATATTCATATTAAATTTAACAAAATCACTAATATTTTGATTAGAAGAAGTTTTATTAATTTCTTCATTTAATAAGTATTTAACATCAAAACCTATTGATGAACTAAAACTTGCAAAAACTTTTAATATTTCAATTAAAAATCAAAATATTAAAATTGAAACTATAAATATTATGCTTGTGTATACTATTTTTAATATCAATGTTGATTTATTTTTAATTTTAAATTTTATTTTGATTGAATAAATATTATAAACAACAAGTAATCAAATCATTATTATTAATGTAAATATCAATGCAATACTAATAGTAAATAAACTTTTTGTACTAAAATTAATTATTGGTAATAATAATGAATTTTTTCCAATTCCATATAAATAATTAAAAAAATTAACTAATGAATGTGTTTCACCAAATAATGGCGATATTAAATAAATAGAGAAGTATAAGCATAAAAATGTCACTAATAAAGATAATCCCTTATAAATTTTCATCGTATTCATAGTGTCCTCACATATTTATTATACAAAATTAATTTTTATTTTAATAGTACTTCAGTACCTTAATAGTTGTTTTTTTAAACAAACATATCCATTGAACCAATTGCAGTAACAATAATAACTCAAATTGGTATTGCAAAAATAGCAAAGAAAGTTGATAAAGTAGTTAAGTTACTTGCAATCATTGGTGCTTTATTATAAGAAATTGAATATGCAACAATTACACTTGCTGGAGGAGTTGCTATCATTATTACCATTGATGCTAATGCTACTTTTTTAACACTAAATCAACTTGAATAATAACCAATCGCTGCAAATCCAAATGTTAATATTAAAACAAGTAATGGTGCTACAAAAATTTTGATAAATGATGCGTATCATATTGTTTTATCTTTTATAGCCTCTTTTAAATTACCACGATTCATTGTCATACCAATCGCTAATCATGCTAATGGAGTACATAAAGCTTGTAAAGTAATTAAAATTGTATTAAATGGAGGAAATAAAAGGTCAAATCTTAATGGAGAGAATTTTTTTGTTTCACCATTAATACTTAAACAATTAATTCCAGGAATTAATTGTGTTATTCATATAAAAAATCCGATTAGAGTCGCAATTACGATTGGGTTTACAAAAATATTTTTTAAGATTTGTTTTCTTAATTTTTTTGCTTCAATAATTTCTTCATTGCTATATTCTTTTTTAGCTTTCTTAATAGTTTTATCAATATTACTTTTGCTCATAATTATAAAAGCAACACCATACAAAAAGACACGATAAGAAATATTGAACATATTAGTTGAATTAATACTATCTGAATAAATAGATATTAAAATTGGTATTCCCATAAAAGTAGTTGATGCAAGTGTTACACTCATTGTTAAAGTATCTCTTATGTCTTTATCATATTTATAAAACATATACTTTCCAACAAAGGTCATAACTGCATGGAATAAAAATCCTATTAATAATGTAACTAGTTCTGATTTTACATCTTCAACAGAGGTATTAGATAAAAATCCTTTCAATGCAAGCGCTGGAATCCCAACAACTAAGACTATTTTTATCATTACTATTTCTCATTCTTGTTTAAATATTTTTTTATATGCCAAAAAATATCCTAAAAATATTATTATAATTGATGCAACTATTGCAGATCATAACCCTCATGATTTTAAAGTGCTAACTAATGCATCAGAAACGTTTGAAAAAATCATTATTAACCTAATGAATTAAAAAATAGATTTAAATCATCAATATTTTCTAAAGAATAATTTTGGCTTGATTTCATACTTTCAATTAAATCTTGACGATTTGCTAAAGTTTTTAGTTCAACATTTTCATTTGCAAAATTATTTGTAGCTTTTGAAAGTTGATAAGTAAATATTGCTTGAACACCTAAAACTTCAACACTTTCTTCTCTTAAAGCGTTACATACATTTAAAACACTTTGTCCAGTTGAAATTAAATCTTCAATAACAACTACTTTTTGATTTTTACTAAATTTTCCTTCTATTTGAGAGTTTTTCCCGTGATTTTTTGATTGTGATCTGACATAAATCATTGGTAAATTCATTTTTTGACTTATCATTGCTGCAAATCCAATACCAGAAGTTGCAACTCCTGCAATTAATTCAACATCTGGATAATTTAATTTAATATTTTCTACAAAAGCATCAATTATTACTTCTCTTTGCTTTACAAAGCTTAATAAAATTCTATTATCACAATAAATTGGACTTATAATTCCACTTGCTCATTTAAATTTTTGATCAAAGTTTAGTGATATAGCGTTTGTTTCGATTAATAAATCTGTAATTTTAGTTTTTTGCATTTTGTCATTCCCCTTTTATTTCTAAATATGTTTTATATGGTTCTTTTGCTGTAGTAATTTCTCTTCCTACAACAATATAATTTGATTTTGATTTTCTAGCAAGTTCAACACTTGCTACTCTTTTTTGATCACTACTTTGAACTTTATTTCTTATTCCTGGTGTTAAACAAATAAAATCTTTAGAAATATTTGTTTTTATTTTTTCTACTTCAAATACAGAACATACAACACCATCGATTTTATTTTGATTTGCTAGTTTAGCTAAATTCAACGCTGCTTGTTCAATAGATAGTTCAATTTTTAACTCATCATTTAATATTTTTTTATCAATTGAAGTCAAACAAGTTATAGCTAATATTTTTGTATCACTATTTAATTCTTTTTTTGCTTTATAAGCGTACTCTAACATTTCACTTCCACCAGATGCATGAACTGTAATTATTTTAGGATTTAAAGCTAAAATATTTTTTGTAGCTTTATAAACTGTATTTGGAATATCATGAAGTTTTAAATCTATAAAAACATCATGATTTTGTTTTTGAATTTTTTTAACAATACTTGGTCCATATTTATAAAATAATTCCATTCCGATTTTTACAAATAGTTTTTCTTTTTTAAAATTTTTTAAAAAGTTTTTTACTTCTTTATAGTTTGAAAAATCTAAAGCAATTATTGGTTTTGTTTGCATATTTTTTTTCCTGTTCTATTTTTATATTGTATTTAATGAAAAGTTTCTATATTCTAAAACTTCTAAGATAGCTTCAACTGTATCAAAAGAAGTAAACAATGGAGTTTGAGATTCAATTGCAGTTCTTCTAATAATTAAATCATCTTGACTATAAAGTTTTGATTGATCTTTATTTTTTGTATTAATTACTATGTTTATTTCTTTTGATTTTAATAAAGTTATGATATTATTTTCAACTTTTTTTTCTTCAATTTTACTAACAACACTTACTTCCAAATTATTATCTTGAAATTTTTTAGCAGTTCCTTTTGTAGCATAAAGTTTAAATCCTAAGTTTTTAAATCTTTTTGCAAGTTCAAGTGCATTATCTTTATCATCACCAATTGTAAATAAAATATTTCCGTGTTGTGATATTGATATTCCTGTTGCTTCAATTGCTTTATATAATGCTTTAAAATAATTTTTATCTCAACCCATTACTTCACCTGTTGATTTCATTTCTGGTCCTAAGTCAACATCAACTTCTTTTAGTTTTAAAAATGAAAACACTGGAGCTTTAATATAAATATTATTTAAAGGATTTTTATTTTTAATTTTTTCTTCTAAATCTTTTAAAGTTTTTTCAAACATTACACAAGTTGCTAAATTAACTAAATTAACATTTGTAATTTTACTCATAAACGGAACTGTACGACTAGATCTAGGGTTAACTTCGATTACAAATAAATCATTATCTTTAATAATAAATTGAATATTAATAATTCCTACAACTTTTAATTCTAAAGCAATTTTTTTTGAAGTAGTTAGTATTTTTTCTTCCATTTCTTTTGACAGATATTGAGGAGGATAAACTGCCATAGAGTCTCCAGAGTGAACTCCTGCTTTTTCAATATGTTCCATAATTCCAGGAATATAAACTTCTTTTCCATCACTAACTAAATCAATTTCATATTCTTTTCCTTGAATATATTTATCAATTAAAACTCCATTATTATTACTTTCATAAATTGCATTATCTATATAAGAGTAAAACTCACTTTGGTTATTTACAATATGCATAGCTTGTCCTCCAAGCACATAACTTGGTCTTAACAAAATTGGATAACCAATTTTTTCTGCAATTTTTAAAGCACTTTCTTTATCAAAAACTGTTTTTCCCATTGGTTGAAGTATATCTAATTTTTTTAATAAGTTTTCAAATTTTTCTCTACTTTCTGCTGCATCTAAACTTGCTAATGAAGTTCCTAAAATTTTTACATTTTTTTGGTCAAGTTGTTTTGCTAAATTAATTGCTGTTTGTCCTCCAAATTGTAAAATAACTCCAACAGGTTTTTCATTATTTATTACATTCATTACATCTTCAATTGTTAAAGGTTCAAAAAATAATTTATCTGAAATTGAAAAGTCAGTAGAAACAGTTTCTGGATTTGAATTAATTACAATCGCTTTATAACCATGTTCTTGAATTGCTTTTATACATTGTACTGTTGCATAATCAAATTCAATACCTTGTCCAATTCTAATTGGACCAGATCCAATCACTACAACTGCTTTACTATCAAATGCCATACTTTCATTTTCAATTTCATAGCTACTATAAAAATAAGGTGTACTAGATTCAAACTCTCCTGAGCAAGTATCAATCATTTTAAAAACAGGTGTTATATTATTTTTTAATCTTAAATTATATATTTCCTCTTCTGTTTTATTTCAAAGTTTTGCAATAATATAATCTGAAAAACCTTTTTTCTTGGCTTCTAACAAATTTTCTAAATTATTTTGATTATTTTTAAGTTCATTTTCTAATTCAATGATGTTTACTAATTTTTGTAAAAAGAATAAATCAATTTTAGTTATTTCATTAATTTTTTCTATTGAAGTATTTCTTTTTATTAATTCTGCTAAAATAAATAATCGATTGTGATTTGGAATTGCAATAAGTTTTAATAATTCATTTGTATTAAAGTTTGTAAATTCATTTGACTCTAAATGATATTTTTTTATTTCTAAAGATCTTATTGCTTTTAAAAGTGCTTCTTCAATATTTCTACCAATAGCCATTACTTCTCCAGTTGATTTCATTTGTGAAGTTAATCTAAAATCAGCTTTTAAAAATTTATCAAATGGTCATCTAGGAATTTTTGCAACAACATAATCTAAGGTTGGTTCAAAAAAAGCATAAGTAGATTTAGTTACAGGATTAATTATTTCATCAAGATTTAATCCAACTGAAATTTTTGCAGATATTTTTGCAATGGGATAACCTGTTGCTTTACTTGCTAAAGCAGAAGATCTACTTACTCTTGGATTAACTTCAATTACATAATATTGAAATGAATTTGGATCTAAGGCAAATTGAATATTACATCCACCCTCAATTTTTAAAGCTTTAATTATTTTTAAAGAAGAATTTCTTAACATTTGATTATCTTGGTCACTTAATGTTTGAGTTGGTGCAAAAACAATTGAGTCACCAGTATGAACTCCAACAGGATCAAAATTTTCCATGTTACAAACTATAATTGTATTATCACTTGCATCTCTTACAACTTCATATTCTATTTCTTTAAAACCTAATAAACTTTTTTCTAATAAAACATTTTTTAAAGGAGATTCTTGAATACCTTGAAGAACAATTTTTTTAAGCTCTTCATCGTTATTACAAATTCCACCACCTCCTCCACCAAGTGTAAATGAAGGTCTAATAATTAAAGGATAACCAATTTCGTTTGCAACTTTTAAAGCTTCTTGATAAGAGTTAACAACTTTACTTGGTGCAACTGGTTCATTTAGTTCTAACATTAATTCTTTAAATAATTCTCTATCTTCTGCTTGTTTAATCGCTTCAAGTTTTGTTCCTAATACTTCAATATTTAACTTGTTTAGTATTCCAGTTTTTTCAATTTCAACAACCAAGTTTAATGCAGTTTGTCCTCCAAGTGTAGGAAGTATTGCATCAGGATTTTCTTTTATAATAATTTTTTCAACAAATTCAACTGTTAAAGGTTCAATATAAATTTTATGTGCAATTTGTTTTTCTGTCATAATTGTTGCTGGATTAGAATTAATCAAAACAACTTCAAATCCTTCTTCTTTTAACGACATACAAGCTTGTGTTCCTGAATAATCAAACTCTGCTGCTTGTCCAATAACAATTGGTCCAGACCCTATTACTAATATTTTTTTAATATCATTTCTTTTTGCCATATTAATCTTGTGTTCCTTTCTTTACTATTTTTATAAAATTATCAAATAAATAGAATGAATCACTTGTACCAGGACATGAATCAGGATGAAACTGAACTGAGAATGCATTTAAACTTTGATATTTTAATCCTTCAATATCATTGTCGTTTAAACTTCTGTGAGTAATGATTGCTTTTTTTAGATCAACTGTATTTTCATCAACAACATATCCATGATTTTGAGAAGTTATACAAGATTTATTGTTTATTAAATCTTTCACAGGATGATTAATACCTCTATGCCCAAATTTCATTTTTTTAGTTTTAAAATCATTTGCTAAAGCTAATAGTTGGTGACCTAAACAAATTCCAAAAATTGGAACTTTTCCCATAATTTCTTTAATGACTTGTATTTGTTCTGTTAAAACTTCAGGATCACCAGGACCATTACTTAATAAAACTCCATCAACATTCATTTCTAAAATCTCTTTTGAAGAAATATTATAAGGAGCAACGATTATATTACAATTTCTTTTAAGTAATTCTTTTGTTATTGAAATTTTTAAACCATAATCAATTAATAAAATATTTCACTTTCCTCCATAAATATAATATTTATTTTTTGTTGAAACTTGTTCGACACTATTTGAAGGAATATTATAATCTTTTATTTTTTGTATATAAATTTGTAAATCTTTTTTGTTACAAACAATTGCAGCTTCCATAACTCCATGTTGTCTTATTTTTTTTGTTAACATTCTTGTATCTATATCACAAATTCCTGTGATGTTTTTTAATTTTAAAAATTCATCTAATGAAAGATTATTTCTAAAGTTAGATCCTTGTTTTGCGAATTCTTTTACAACAACTCCGTTACACTTTGGAGTTAAAGATTCATTATCTTCTAAATTGACTCCATAATTTCCAATTAATGGATATGTAAAAGTTATTATTTGATTATTAAAACTTTGATCTGTAATTGATTCTTGATAACCTGTCATAGCTGTTGAAAATACTAATTCTGCAATTACATCATTATTAGCACCAAGTTGTTTTCCTTCTAAAATTGTATTATCAGATAATACTAATCATCTTTTCATTTGACTTCTCCTTCAAAAATTGTTAATAAGTTTTTTGCAAATAATTCTTTATTTAAAAATGGTGTGTTTTTTGATTTAGATTTTATATTTTCTTTGTTTAAAACGTAACTACTTTCTAAATCTCATACTACTAAGTTTGCAATATGATTTTCTTTTATCTCATTTTGATTTAACTGAAATATTTTGTTTGGATTAGTGTGCATTTTTTTTATAACTTCTTTTAAAGATAAAATATTTTTTTTAACTAACTCTGTATAAATTAAATTAAAACTAAAATCCAATCCAATCATTCCAAAATTTGCTTTTTTAAAACTTATTTTTTTTTCATCTCAATGATGAGGTGCGTGATCTGTTGCAATACAATCAATTGTTCCATCTTGTAATCCTTTAATTAAAGCTAGTCTATCTTTTTCTTTTCTAATTGGAGGATTAATTTTATACAAACCATTATCTTCTTTAAAATCATTTGATTGTAAAAATAAATGATTAGGTGTGACTTCACAAGTTATGTTTAAGTTTTTTTTATACTTTCTAATTAAATCAACAGATTTTTTTGTAGTTAAATGTCCTACATGATACTTACAATTAATTTTTTTTAAAAGTTTTATATCTCTTTTTAATTGATTAACTTCTGATTTTTGACTAAATCATTTTAATTTTTTTTCTTTTGCTAACAAACATTTATCGATGTACTTATTTTTTTTTATTTTTTCTGTTTCAAGATGAATTGAAATTAATAAATCATATTTTTTTATTTGTTCTAAAACTTTTTTCATAGTTTTTTTATTTTGAATTCCATAACCATCATTAGAAAAATATTTTGCACCCGCTAATGAAAGTTTTTCAAAATCAACTAACTCATTTGTATTTAAATTTTTTGTAACTGCACACATTTGTTTTATGTTTAAAAAACTTTTTTCTTTTATTAATTTTTTTATATTTTCATAACTTTGTACATTATCTGGAACAGGATTTAAATTTGCCATTGCACAAAATGTTGTTACTCCACCTTTTAAAGCACTATTTGTAACACTAATTAAATCTTCTTTGTAATCATAACCAGGTTCTCTTGTGTGAACATGCACATCAATTAATCCTGGAGTTACAAAATTATTTTTTGCATCATACATTTCAAAACTATTATCATGTTTAATATTATTCTCAATTTTTATAATTTTTTTATTTTTTATTAAAATATCTTTTACAACTAAATTATCATTTTCAAAAAACTTTGCATTTTTAATTAATAAGCTCATTAAAATTTTTCCTTTAAGATTTCTTTTAAAATCGCCATACGCATATATAAACCATTATTCATTTGATCTAAAATTTTTGATTTTTGAGATTCTACTAAACATGATTCAATTTCAACATCTCGATTAACAGGACAAGGATGCATAATAATTGCTTTATCATTTAGTTGTTGATATCTTTTTTGATTTAATCCATATTTATTTAAATAATCAATTTCAATTTTATCTTCTTGTGATTGTCTTTCGTTTTGAATTCTTAATAACATTAAGACATCAATTTGTGAAATAATTTCATCAATATTTTTATACTCTCCATAAATTTGATACTCACTTTTATATCATTTTTTTGGACCAAAAAAGTATATTTTTGCACCCAGTGATTTTAATATTTTCATATTTGAATGTGCTACTCTAGAATATTTTAAATCTCCTAAGATTGCAATTTTTAAGTTTTTAAAATTTTTAAAATTTTCATAAATTGTCATTAAGTCTAACAAAGATTGAGTTGGATGTTCTCCTTCTCCATCTCCTCCATTAATAATTGAACAATTAATATTTTTACTTTCAATTAATTTTTCATAATATTTTTTTTGTTGATGTCTAATTACTAAACAATCAACTTCTAAACAACTAAAAGTTAAAACCGTATCATATAAAGTTTCTCCTTTATTAATTGAACTAGTTTGTGAATTAAAATTTATAACATCCATATTTAATTTTTTTTGAGCTATTTCAAAACTTTTATGAGTTCTTGTACTATCTTCAAAAAATAAATTTGCAACAATTGTTTTTTGTTTAACTCCAATTATATTTTTTGTAGCTTTTAATTCTAAAGCGGTTTTAATTAAGTTCAAGATTTGTTCTTCATTTAAATCACCAATTTGCAATAAATGTTTCATATCTTCTCCTTGTTATTTAATTTTTTGACTTTCAATATATCACTGTCTAGTTTGTTTAACTTTTAAAATTATTTCTTCTACTGAATTGTAATTATATTTTTGTAAGTCTTTTTCTAGATTAATAACCATTTTATATGCAGCTAATGGATCTCACATTATTGCACTTCCTATTCCTACAGCACTTGCTCCAGCTAAAAGCATTTCAATAACATCATCAGTATTTGAAATTCCTCCCACTCCAATTATTGGTATATCGACTGCATTTGAAACTTGATCAACAACTTTTAAAGCAACTGGTTTTAAAATTTTTCCACTCATTCCCCCGTATTGTCTTGGCAAGTTTGATTGACCAGAATTTAGATTTAAACTCATTCCCGAAGGAGAGTTTAATAATACAACTGCATCAATATTTTGTTCTTTACAAATTTTTGCAGTAGTAACAACATCAGCATTATTATTAGATATTTTTACAAATAAAGGTTTTTTACATACATTTCTTATTGATTTTAGTAAATCACCAAAACCTTCTACATCAGATTCAAAAATAATACTTTTATTTTGTACATTTGGACATGAAACATTTATTTCAATTGCACTGACACATTCAATTGGATTTAGCATTTCTACCATTCGTACATATTCTTCTTTTGATTCTCCTGCAATACTTACAATTGTTGGAACATTCATTTCTTCTATAAAAGGTATTTTCATTTCAATAAATCTTTTAATACCAACATTTTTTAATCCAACTGAATTAATATATCCGTTTTCAATTTCAACTAATCTAGGACTTTGGTTTCCTTTTCTTGGATTAAATGTTACAGTTTTTGTTGTAATTGCTCCTAAAATATCTAAATCATGAAAAGTTTCTAAATATTCTCCATGAACAAATGGTCCAGAAGCTATTGTTATAGGGTTTTTTAAGAATAATTGTGCTACTTTTGTTTTTAATTTTGTATCCATTTTTTTCTCCTTCTTATAAAAAAAGAACTAATTAATTAGTGAATATAAAAGTTCAAATGTAAAACATAAAAATATGTATTACTTAAACATTTATTTACTAATAAATTAGTTCTTATATTATTTAAATTGTTGTTTTGTTGCTCAGAAGTATAATCAACTAATGATCGTATTCTTTTAAGATAAGTTCTATTTTTAAAGTTAATATCAAAAATATCATTAGATTTTGCAAATAGTAACTTATAGCACTGATAAATACTATTTAAATATGCAAATTCAAGTTGATGAGAAATTAAAAAAGAATAATTGTTTGTAATTTTATTAGGATCTAAACCTTTTTTTATTATATTTCTCATAACAAATTCCTCAAAGCGAAAATATTTCATAACAAACTAGTTGTAAGTTATTATTTTCAAATAAGATAATAACTTATTATATTATCATTGTCAAACTTATTTTAAATTTAATTAAAATAAGTGTAGTTATACTAAATATATGATTTTTAATAAAAAAAGAAGGTTTTTCCTTCCCTGCATAGATATGTCCGTACTATTATTACGGTTAAGCTTTGCTACAAACTTCTATGTCTTACATAAAAATATTAACATTTTTTATGTAAGAATTAAATAAGTTTGATTTTTAGTATTTAATATTTTCATAAATAGGAAATTTATCACATAAATTTTTAACTTCGTTTTTTAATACTTCTAAATCTTTATTTTGATTTAAAGCATCAACAATTATACGACCTACTTCTTTAAACTCATTTTCTTTAAACCCTCTTGTAGTCATTGCTGCACTTCCAACTCTTAACCCTGAAGTATTAACTGATGATTCAGTATCAAAAGGTAGTAATTCTTTATTACATACAATTCCAATTGACTCTAAAATTGCTTCTGCTTGTTTTCCTGTAATATTAAATTTTGATTTAACTTCAAAATTAATTAAATGATTATCTGTACCATTAGTTAATACAAAAATGTCATTTTCTATTAAAACTTCACATAAAGCTTTAGCATTTTTAATAACTTGATTTGCATAATCTACAAAACTTTGATCGCTTGCTTCAATTAAAGCTTGAGTTTTTCCTGCAATTAAATGTTCTAAAGGTCCTCCTTGAGTTCCAGGAAATACTGCACTATCAACTTTTTTAGCATATTTTGCTTTACACAAAATCATTCCCCCTCTTGCACCTCTTAAAGTTTTATGTGTTGTTGTTGTAACAACATCTGCTACTAAACAAGGGTTTGGATGTGCTTTTGCTGCAACTAATCCTGCAATATGAGCCATATCTACCATTAAATATGCTCCTACTTCATCTGCAATTTTTCTAAATTTAACAAAATCTATTTCTCTAGAATAAGCACTTGCTCCAGCTAAGATTAAGTTGGGTTTAAATTCTAATGCTTTTTTTCTAACTTCTTCAAAATCAATATAATAAGTATCTTTATTTACTCCATAAAATTCAAAATTATATATTTCTCCTGAAAAATTTAGTTCAAATCCATGAGTTAAATGTCCTCCAGCTTTTAAATCCATTGCTAAAACTTTATCATTAGGTTTTAAAAATGCTTTATAAGCTGCTGCATTTGCTTGACTACCAGAATGAGGTTGAATATTGACATGTTCTGCTTCAAATAGTTTTTTTGCAGTTTCAATTCCTAAAGTTTCAACTTGATCTACAAATTTACATCCTCCATAATATCTTCTGTTAGGATAACCTTCTGCGTATTTATTTGTAAAAATTGATCCATTTGCAATTAATACTGCTTCAGATACATAATTTTCACTAGCAATTAATTCAATGTGGTTTTGTTGACGATTTAATTCATCGTTTAAAGATTGTTTGATAATTTCATTTAGTTTCATCTATTACTCCTATTACTATATAAAAATATTAACATATAAATAAAATAACTTATATTTGAAAATATTTTAAGTATATTTTGCTGTTTATTTTTTATTGAAACTTTGTTCTACTACTACATAATTTTACAGGGTACCATAACAGATGGAAGTTATGCAACAAGAACACTTACGTTCTACTACTACATAATTTTACAGGGTACCATAACTACCACCTCTTTTAGAAAATATGCCAAGTTGTTCTACTACTACATAATTTTACAGGGTACCATAACTCTTCCCTTGTTTCTGATTAACAGATCTATTGTTCTACTACTACATAATTTTACAGGAAACCATAACTACGGATTTGTTCCATTTGTCAACCATTAAGTTCTACTACTACATAATTTTATAGGGTACCATAACAAGGAGAAATATATGTTTAAAGCTTTATTAGTTCTACTACTACATAATTTTACAGGGTACCATAACCACTTTTAATAAATTCTTCTTTTTGATTTTGTTCTACTACTACATAATTTTACAGGGTACCATAACTAGAAGAATTAGACAAACAAGATGCTATTAGTTCTACTACTACATAATTTTACAGGGTACCATAACTTGTAAACTTGCATTTTTATATAGTCATTAGTTCTACTACTACATAATTTTACAGGGTACCATAACAATGAGCTACGTCAAGATGGTGGACAAATGGTTCTACTACTACATAATTTTACAGGGTACCATAACAACGAATATATTGCTAGTTTGATATTTGTTGTTCTACTACTACATAATTTTACAGGGTACCATAACTAATGAAAGATTGTGATTTATGTATAGAATGTTCTACTACTACATAATTTTACAGGGTACCATAACCATCCTTCTTAGTTCTTTCTAGTTTTTTGAGTTCTACTACTACATAATTTTACAGGGTACCATAACATGGGTCACAATGAAAAGTTATGAGTGTTTGTTCTACTACTACATAATTTTACAGGGTACCATAACTCTGTAAGTTACTTGCCTTACATTTATATAGTTCTACTACTACATAATTTTACAGGGTACCATAACATGGATATGTTTAAAACCAATTCTGTTGATGTTCTACTACTACATAATTTTACAGGGTACCATAACTAGTTTGCATTTCATTGTTGTCTCATTGTGGTTCTACTACTACATAATTTTACAGGGTACCATAACAATTTCTTTGTTAAATGCCTTTCATCTAAAGTTCTACTACTACATAATTTTACAGGGTACCATAACAACCTTTTTCAAATTTTCGATCTAGTCAAAGTTCTACTACTACATAATTTTACAGGGTACCATAACTCTGCAAGGAGTGAGTGACAATATTTTTATGTTCTACTACTACATAATTTTACAGGGTACCATAACTCTTGTTTTCAATTAAAATTTTTATTAATAGTTCTACTACTACATAATTTTACAGGGTACCATAACAATAAGTGGTGAAACTTATATTGATTTTTTGTTCTACTACTACATAATTTTACAGGGTACCATAACATGAAGATAGATTTAGAAAAAGATTTACAAGTTCTACTACTACATAATTTTACAGGGTACCATAACGCACTTGGAATATCGTTAATGTCAATTGTTGTTCTACTACTACATAATTTTACAGGGTACCATAACCTGTTGTGATTAAATTAAATGTATATACTTGTTCTACTACTACATAATTTTACAGGGTACCATAACTATTAAAAGAGTGAACATTCATTTTTTTAATGTTCTACTACTACATAATTTTACAGGGTACCATAACCTGTTTCTTTATTTTCTATTGATATTAATAGTTCTACTACTACATAATTTTACAGGGTACCATAACAATAAGTGGTGAAACTTATATTGATTTTTTGTTCTACTACTACATAATTTTACAGGGTACCATAACTAGCCTTTTGTTCTTCAAATTCTTTTCAATGTTCTACTACTACATAATTTTACAGGGTACCATAACTACACAAACTTTAAGATTAACCCATTTGTAGTTCTACTACTACATAATTTTACAGGGTACCATAACGAAGGAGCAATTTTAAGAATTGACGGAGAAGTTCTACTACTACATAATTTTACAGGGTACCATAACTATAACTTATATTAAAAACAACATTTTTTAGTTCTACTACTACATAATTTTACAGGGTACCATAACCCTCATTCGCTTCTTCTCAACTATCTTCGTGTTCTACTACTACATAATTTTACAGGGTACCATAACTTAATTTATATCTAATTTTAAACATTTTTAGTTCTACTACTACATAATTTTACAGGGTACCATAACAACACCTTGAGTTTTAATATAAGGTATATTGTTCTACTACTACATAATTTTACAGGGTACCATAACGTTGATTTAGCAGATAAATTAAAAGATTTTGTTCTACTACTACATAATTTTACAGGGTACCATAACTCTGTAAAGTACTTGCCTTACATATATATAGTTCTACTACTACATAATTTTACAGGGTACCATAACGCAAACGAGTTGGACAATGAAGTAAAGATAGTTCTACTACTACATAATTTTACAGGGTACCATAACTCACTAGAAATATTGTAATCAATTCCTTCGGTTCTACTACTACATAATTTTACAGGGTACCATAACTATCAAATATAATTTTTCTTCCTATGAACCGTTCTACTACTACATAATTTTACAGGGTACCATAACACTACAATTATGTTGTTTTACATAAAACTTGTTCTACTACTACATAATTTTACAGGGTACCATAACTCATTAATGTTTAACCTTTTTACTCTCTTTTGTTCTACTACTACATAATTTTACAGGGTACCATAACAAAGGCTTACTAATGTTTAAGGTATCTAACGTTCTACTACTACATAATTTTACAGGGTACCATAACTAAGAAATCAAATGGTTGCAAAGTCAATCGGTTCTACTACTACATAATTTTACAGGGTACCATAACAATAAACTCATTTGAAAACAAATTTGTCTTGTTCTACTACTACATAATTTTACAGGGTACCATAACGGCAAATTTAAATATGTTGGATTAGATAGCGTTCTACTACTACATAATTTTACAGGGTACCATAACAACAATACCCTAAATTTTTTTTGCTTAATAGTTCTACTACTACATAATTTTACAGGGTACCATAACTTGTAAGTCTTGGTGGAAACCCACTTGTTTGTTCTACTACTACATAATTTTACAGGGTACCATAACATGACTTTGTTGATTGTCATTGTGTATAATGTTCTACTACTACATAATTTTACAGGGTACCATAACTATCTCCCATTATATTTTATAATTTGCAATGTTCTACTACTACATAATTTTACAGGGTACCATAACATAAGTAGTATTTAGGCATAGTTTCTTGTAGTTCTACTACTACATAATTTTACAGGGTACCATAACAAGTGAAGAATTTTACCTTGATTAGGTTTAGTTCTACTACTACATAATTTTACAGGGTACCATAACTAGTTAAAGTCTTAATAACAGATTGAGCATGTTCTACTACTACATAATTTTACAGGGTACCATAACCAAACAACATATGTTTTGGCAAAAAGATAAGTTCTACTACTACATAATTTTACAGGGTACCATAACATCTAGTTGCAAAACTTTTTAAATTACAAGGTTCTACTACTACATAATTTTACAGGGTACCATAACTGAATAACAACTCATACTTTTAATTTTTTTGTTCTACTACTACATAATTTTACAGGGTACCATAACGTTTTTGGGTCAATATAAAAATAAACTCAAGTTCTACTACTACATAATTTTACAGGGTACCATAACTTATCTGATGATCGATTAGTATTTTCACAAGTTCTACTACTACATAATTTTACAGGGTACCATAACATACTATCAATAAAAGTTTCTTTTAGTTCTGTTCTACTACTACATAATTTTACAGGGTACCATAACGTATAAATATGTATATTTCTTTTTATATCAGTTCTACTACTACATAATTTTACAGGGTACCATAACCACTAGTTGGTGGTGAAATTGCTGCTAAAAGTTCTACTACTACATAATTTTACAGGGTACCATAACTGGTTTTGTATAAATCATAAAGCAAATATCGTTCTACTACTACATAATTTTACAGGGTACCATAACACATAACAACATCTAATAACTCAGTTAAAAGTTCTACTACTACATAATTTTACAGGGTACCATAACATAAAAACATATGTAATACACTATTTTTATGTTCTACTACTACATAATTTTACAGGGTACCATAACTATGAGATGATATTAATTGATAGGAGAAAAGTTCTACTACTACATAATTTTACAGGGTACCATAACCAAGGACATTAATTAGTTAATGTTCCTTACGTTCTACTACTACATAATTTTACAGGGTACCATAACTTTTATAATGAATTAGATAATTTTAAAAAAGTTCTACTACTACATAATTTTACAGGGTACCATAACCATCACTGTCTTCATCTATTACAATGCAGTGTTCTACTACTACATAATTTTACAGGGTACCATAACTATCTCATCAACCTAATTTGTAGTGATTGAGTTCTACTACTACATAATTTTACAGGGTACCATAACATAAAATGTTTTCATAAGCATCTCTTTATCGTTCTACTACTACATAATTTTACAGGGTACCATAACTTAGAAATAGTAAACACATGCAAAGAAAATGTTCTACTACTACATAATTTTACAGGGTACCATAACTAGTTGATATTAAAACCAATCGTGTATTAGGTTCTACTACTACATAATTTTACAGGGTACCATAACGGAAGGCCATAATATCAAGGAATAGCTTTTGTTCTACTACTACATAATTTTACAGGGTACCATAACTTAAAAAAGATGAAGATGACTTTGAATTTGGTTCTACTACTACATAATTTTACAGGGTACCATAACTCAATTTGTAGTTGGTTTGCTTTAATAAAAGTTCTACTACTACATAATTTTACAGGGTACCATAACAGAACAATTACAAAATATATTAGATATATTGTTCTACTACTACATAATTTTACAGGGTACCATAACTATTTTGATATTTTTTTACATTTAATTTTTGTTCTACTACTACATAATTTTACAGGGTACCATAACAACGAGCTACGTCAAGATGGTGGACAAATGGTTCTAC
Organism: Spiroplasma gladiatoris; assembly: GCF_004379335.1. Taxonomy (NCBI): domain Bacteria; kingdom Bacillati; phylum Mycoplasmatota; class Mollicutes; order Entomoplasmatales; family Spiroplasmataceae; genus Spiroplasma; species Spiroplasma gladiatoris. The sequence goes on from NZ_CP038013.1 coordinate 673,452, forward strand.
TACTACATAATTTTACAGGGTACCATAACGTCCTGGCGAAGGTTATGCAATCCCAAAAAGTTCTACTACTACATAATTTTACAGGGTACCATAACTATCTCCCATTATATTTTACAATTTGCAATGTTCTACTACTACATAATTTTACAGGGTACCATAACTGTAGCAATTTTCTATACAATTGCTACATAGTTCTACTACTACATAATTTTACAGGGTACCATAACACAAAAGAGCAATTAATAGAAGCATTAACAGTTCTACTACTACATAATTTTACAGGGTACCATAACCCAACGAGCAAAGCCAAAATTTTTGAAAAAGTTCTACTACTACATAATTTTACAGGGTACCATAACTTGATATATGGTTGCTAAAAATAATAACGAGTTCTACTACTACATAATTTTACAGGGTACCATAACGATTGTATTTTTTGTTTAATGAATAAACAAGTTCAACTACTACATAATTTTACAGGGTACCATAACGATTTATATCATTTCTAATTGCTACTAAAAGTTCTACTACTACATAATTTTACAGGGTACCATAACAGATTGTAAAGTAACTTGATAGACTATCTCGTTCTACTACTACATAATTTTACAGGGTACCATAACAAACAAGGGATGAGTGAGTTTTAAACTTATGTTCTACTACTACATAATTTTACAGGGTACCATAACTTGTAATATATTGTTTTGCTAAAACTCCCAGTTCTACTACTACATAATTTTACAGGGTACCATAACAACAATGAAAAGGTAACAATCAAGGTATGGGTTCTACTACTACATAATTTTACAGGGTACCATAACACTCCACCATACAAATAAAAAGACTTGATTGTTCTACTACTACATAATTTTACAGGGTACCATAACAATCAACAATTTCCAGATTTTGATATTTTTGTTCTACTACTACATAATTTTACAGGGTACCATAACACCATTGTACTATCAATCATTAATGTTTTAGTTCTACTACTACATAATTTTACAGGGTACCATAACTAGCGAATGTACTTACAAATTAGTTATAACGTTCTACTACTACATAATTTTACAGGGTACCATAACACATTGTTTCATAATCTTCTGTTAAATCTAGTTCTACTACTACATAATTTTACAGGGTACCATAACGGTCAATGTATTGTAATATTTTCTTTGTTTGTTCTACTACTACATAATTTTACAGGGTACCATAACATGTTAATTCAACTGCTCATTCCATTTCATGTTCTACTACTACATAATTTTACAGGGTACCATAACCTCAAATCAAGTGTTTTTAAAAAATAATTATAAGTTTAAAAGGTAATGGAAAACAGGATAATTTATTTCTAAATTTTTACTATTATAACTACTTATTAAGTTTTTAGTATTTAAAAGTAGCTCATTATAAAAGTCATTTTCTAAAGTACAATTTGAAAAATTCATATAAAACTTTAAATTATCAATAATAACTGATAAATCTAGAAACTTATTATCTATTCATATTTTTAAATTTTCTAGATTTAAATCATCTTCATAAATAAACTTGTCACTAACAATTGTAAATTTTTTTAATTCTTTTATTTCATCAAAAAACTCTTTTATTTCTGTATAATTTAGCCCAAAAAATGGATTTACAAATAAAAAATGTAAATTTTTATCATCAATTATTAATAAATTTTTTAATATTTCAATATATATTATTCTTAACTTAGCTTGATTTAAATAAGTGTTGGTTTCATTATCATCATTATTTTGTAACTTTAAAATTGTTTGATCACAAATATAGTTTATGATTTGATCTTGAATCTCTATAGTTATTTTTAAACCTAATTTAGATTCTAAATTAGTAATTAAATTTTCAATTATTTTGAGTTCAGTTAAATCAATTGTATTAATAAACCCAAATAAAGTTGATAAACTTTGAGAAGAAAAAGCATCATAAGTTATACAAAGATTTAATAATTCTTTTAAAATAGTTTTACTTCCTCCACAAATACTTTTAGAAAAATCCATAAAGTTGGGTACCTTTATTAATTTAGTTGTTGATTTATCTATCATAATATCATTTTCTTGCATTTTAATTTCATAATCTGGACTTGAAAATTTGTTTAAAAAACTTAAATTTAAAGCTAGTTCTAAATCATTTATAGTATCTAAATTATTTATAATAAATACATTATTGTTTGTAAAATTAAAGTTAATACTTTTATTACTATTTTTATTTAAAATTTTCATTATATTTCTATAAGCCTCCTATCATCATTTATTAATTCATTATTATTTTTTTTACCAACAACAATCTTAATATTTTGATATTGTTTTTCTGTAATAATTAGAAACCTTACATTACCAAGCTTAGGTAAAAATTTATTAATTCTTTTAATAACAAAATCAACACTTTCTTTGTTGTAACAAATTTTTGAATAAATTGAATATTGCATCATGTGAAACCCTTCTTTAAATAAGTTATTTCTAAATTTATTATAAGATCTTACATTTTCTTTAGAATCAAAAGGTAAATCGTAAAATACCATTAATCTCATAAATCTATAGCTCATAATATTCTACTGATGAACTTATAGGATAAATTATATGATTATTGTATTTATCTTCAAAAAAGTTTAAAACCATATCAACATATTTATCAATAGCATTTGTTAAATAGATTTTATTATTACCATAAATAACTTTAGAGTTTAAAATATTTATTAATTCTAATTTTGTAGATCTAGAAAAATAATCAATTTGTGTTACATATTTATAAACATAATTATCAACAATTGGGCGAAATGGTTCCATTAAATCATCTGCAAGAGCAAAAGCATTGTACATATTATGATGAAATAAGGCTATGCTTGGATGAAGCCCTTTTGAAGTAATTGATCTGATAAATGCATTTCTTATAATTGTATAACCAAAGTTTAAAGCTGCATTTATGTGATTTTCTTTTTCTCTTGTAAAAGTGTTTCCAAATAGTTCTTTAAAATAAACCTTAGCAGCATGTCCTTCTCTATTTGTTGAATCACTAAATTTCATTTCTTCAATATATTTGTATAACAAGTTAACTTTTTCTAGACTTTTTAAGTTAACTTTTAATATATCAATTTGTGCTTCAATTTTTTGTTTTACAATTTGTGTTCATAAATATAATTTATCTTCTTTTTTTCAATTTAATTGATTATTAATAATTTTTAATTGTAAGTGATTTGCTTCAATTGGTTGAATAATCGATATTGGTTTTAACTCTACATCACAAATTAAAGTTAAAATCTTTTTTTGAGCAAGTTTATTAATAATTCTTGTAGTAACAACAGTTTTATAATTTTCAAATAATATCGCATTAATATCATCAAGTGGGATATGATACTTAACATTTGCACTTTCAACAACTAAATTATTTAAAAATAAATTTATTCTTTCTCCGTCTTTAATAATTATTGTTTTTCAAGACATTTTTTAATAAAAAAAGAGGAATAAATTCCTCAGTTACGGCATTAAAGCCTTATATATGATAGTCCTGTAAAATTATGTAGTAGTAGAACTCATATACATAATTAATATATCACATAATATTTTAATTAGTCAAGATATTTTATTTTTGTTCTTGTTAAATTTGATGTAACAAGTCTGATTTTTTTCATTTTCTTAATAGTCTTGAAAATTCTTTTACCTTTTTCAACACTTTTATTTAAAAATTTGAACTCAAAACTTTCTGAATTCTTATTAAATCCCACAACGATATAATTTAAAATTTCACCATCATATTCAAACATCAATTCATTATTTTTAAATAATGTGAATTTTTTCTTATATGTTTCATCAATTTTATATAATAATTTTTCTTGCTCATACTCTTTTGTTTTAAAATTAATATTTGAGTTATTTTTATTACTTACAAAATATGCTACTTTATGAGTAATTGGTAAAACTTTATACAAATTATATTGTTGTGAATAAAATAAGTCTCAACCTAAAGTATTTGATCCTGTCATTACAATTTCTTTACCTTTTTTAATATTTTTAAATTTATGAGTAATTTTTGTATATTGATTAACAACTCCATTATTGTATTTTAAATATCTTATGTTTGGTGGATTTTTTTCATTGGATTGTTTTAAAATCTTTTCATTTAATTCATAAACAAAATGATGAAATGGGTTTTTAACTGGTTTATTATCTTTATCAACATCATTTATATAAGTATCATATATTTTTTTTAAATGATTAAATGTTTTTGGATCTGACTCATAAACTAATAAATCTTTATAATCTATGGTAAATAACTTATTAATTTTTTTTATTTTTTCTGAATCTTTTGATAATAAATCTATTTTTTCAATTTTATATAGATTATTGTCAATTACTTTGCAACTATAAATAGTTTCATTAAACATCATTTTGTTTGAACTTTTTTCTATCTTTTTAGTAAATTTATAATCAAAACTATTAATGTCATTAACGATTAAGTTTATTTCTTCTCTTTTAATAATTTCTTTTTCATCTAATTCTCCAATTATTTTATTCATAGTTCTTCCATCATAAATATCAATAATTGGAGCTAATGCACAAATTGTTGCATCCACTGCATGATGTTTAAAATCATCACGATCTTTTTTAGGTAAATATAAGAAGTTATTTCTTATATAATTTGTAAATCCCCCATTAATTGTTTTAATTGAATAAGGTTTTTTTAATTCTTTTTTAAAAAAAGTTAAATAGTTTTTTACTTCTAAAGTTGCATATCTAGTATCATTTAAGTTTCTATTAATAAAACTTTTTTTAACTTCTGTGTCATTTATATCTTGTTCAAATATTAAATTTTGATACTTATTATAACCATACTTTCCAAATTTTTTACTTCCAACATAATTTATATACATTAATGATTTAAATTGTTCTCAATCACGATGTATTTCTCTAAAGTATTCATATGGTGTTTTTTTACCCTTTTGTTGATTTTCATTTTGTAATACCAATACTTTATTGGTTCTAGAATCGTCTAATGACACTGAAAAAGGAATAATATGATCAATTTCACAATAATTTGGATCATTAAAAAGTCTAGTTATATCTATTTTTTCACCAGAATACACACATTTACCATCTTGTTCATTTAATAAAGTTAATTTTAATCTTGTTTTAAAATCAATTCTTTTAGTGTTTTGATTATAATTTTTTTCAATTTCAGTTCTTTCTTTTTCATTTTTCTTTTGAATTTCATTAATATATTTTTTTCTATCTTCTGAATTTGATTCTCTTGCTAATTCAATTACAATATCTTTAATTTCAATATCAGACATTTTTTCAATTTCTTTAATGATTTTTAAACTTTCAATTAAAGATCTTTTAACAACTGGAGATATATACATCTCTGAAATTTTTTGTCTTAAAACAGGCATTTTTGTAAATTTTCTATCTATTTTGATGTTGTAATCTGGTTTTATATTATTTTCAGAAAAAATTTGCATGTGATTTTTATTTTCATATCACATTTCTTCAATAGCAATATTCATAGTTTTTGCACTTAGACTATGAGTACCTGTTAAACTTATTAAACTAATTGCTTCAATTTGTTTATCATCTAATAAATTGCTATTTATTTTTAAAAGTTGTTCTTTTCTAGAATCTGAACTTTGAAAAACAGTTAGTATTTCTACAATTTTATCTAATAAATCAATATTTTTTAAACTTATAAAATCATACTTTAAATTTGAACTTATTAAAATACTTCTAATTTTATTAATAGATTCAAATTTTGTGAAATTTGGTTTTTCATCTTTATCGATTCGATAACCAGTAATATCACTTTCTTTTACTTTTAATAACTTTGCAATAATTTTTAAAGTAATATTTTTACTTTTAGTACCATCATGGTTTATTACAGATTCAATTACTTCATACTTTTGATCATAAGTTAAACCGTTTTCAACACCATTAATCTTTAAATTACATAAATCATTTAAAATATTAAATAAGTATGAAGTCATTGAATGTTTTGGTGCTCTTTTTTCTTTACTATTATATGTATCATAACCAGAAAGACGTTCAAAAAATTCTGATTCATCTTTTCAGCCATACTCACTTTTAGTTGTTTTTGAACTAGTAGTTCATCCAGGACCATCAAAATATTGTCTTTTTCTTTCGTATAATTTTATAAAACTTTCTTTAAATTCTTCATTTATTAAACCATTAGCTATTTGTGTATCTAATATTTTTTCGACTTCTTTTTTATATCAATCATGAGCAATTAATGCATCTTCTGCTTTTAATCCTCGATACTTACCAAATGTTTTAAAATTGTTTGCTTGAATATCAACAGGAAGTTTATCTTGTTTTGCATTAATTTCATCTAAACTAACATCTTCTTTTTTTTCTTTTTTTAATTCCATTAAATCGTCTTTATAATTAAAACTTCCTCTTTTTTTAGTGTAATTATAAAGTATTAACATTAATTCTTGTAAACTTATATTATTTTCAAGTGATTTTTTTCTAACTTCTAAATAGTCAATATTAAAATCAAGTTTATAAAAATCTTCATAACTATTTAAAAAATCAAACTTTACAAATAAATTTAGTAAATCTCTTTTTCTTAAAACTTTTCTTCTTAGATTTCTTCTTCTTCCTCTTTGCATTCTTCTATCAGAAGTAGTAGAAGTTTTTTGACCTCCAGCATTTGCTTCACTAAATAAACGTGATCCTGCATTTATGATTTTTTTATTTTCTATATCATAAATTGATCATCCAACTGAAGCTATACCTATATCTAATCCTACATTTACTTTTTTCATACCATTACTCCTTTTATTCTTAAATATTTAACTATAAACTTATCTTATATTCAAGTTAAAAACAAAAAAACAACTCTTAAGAGTTGTTTTTTAAACGAGTTATTAATAATATAACAAGGTTCAAATAAATCGCTTTTACAGAATAAAATTCTGTCTCAACAATTATTTGTGTTTTTTTGCTGTATGAACCTTTAATGTAATTAATATATACCAAATAAACTCAAATAGTTTTCATAATTTTTAAAAGTTTCAATCATAAATATTTCTGGTGTAAATTCATTTAACTTTCTATGTTAAATAAATCTTTTAAAATATGTGTTGAAAATCCACTAATTAAAACTACATTTTTTTCATTTTTAACCACTGGAAAACTTTGATCAATATCAAAGTCAACATTTCAAAAAATAATTTTTGGCAACTCAAGATTATAACTTTTAAATTCGTTTTTTCAATGTTCAAAGTTACTATCTTGATTATTTGATGTAGCTTGGTTAAACTCCATATCACTAATAATTAAAATATATTTTGGATTATCAGAGAAATTATTATTATTTTTCATAGATAATATTATTTTTTTAAATACTAGATCGATATTAGTCGTGCCAATTGCATCATGCGTTTTTAAAATATTAAAATCATCAATAAAATTACCTTTTAATTTAATAAATTTAGGTTGACTTTCAAATTCAATCAAAACATTTTTAAATACGCCTTGATTTTGATGTGCTAAAAACATTCCTAAACCCATTGAATTGTATAAAGGCAACCCTTCCATAGAACCACTAAAATCACACACTGGTAAAATATTTGTGTTTTCTGAACTACAATTTTTTTCATATTAATTCAATATGCAGCAGCTTCATTTATATCATAAAAAGCATGTTCGATAATTTCGTATGCAAAAAAGTTATTAGCATTTAAATTATTTGAATCACTAATTGATTTATTTATAAAATCATTGTATTTATCAAAATCATTTCTACTAAAAGCATTTGCATATTTTTTCAAAGATTTACCTGATAAGTTACTATAATTTATACTTTGATAATCTTTGATTCTTAAGTTATTTTCAAAAAGGTTTAATTTAACTCTTAAACTTGTAAGTAATTTACGATATGCTTTGTAATCAAAGTTTTTATCAAAATTTAGTTTAACTAAGTTAACAAATTTTTTAGCTAAAGTTATTTGTTTATAACTTGAAGCGTTGATTGAAGGCATTCATTTTGAAATTAATGAAATACTTTTATCACTTCGATTAACTTCGCTAATTAAAGTTGAATAAATTAATTCAATTAAACGCAAATCTGTTGAATTAATTGCAAGATTAATTGCATAATCATATCTACCTATTTTAAAATAACATCAAATAAAACTTGACGATCAACTTTATTACTTAAAAAATTAATCATCTTTTTGATACTCTTCTTTCTCCTTTTCCTCCTCTTATATCTAAGTAGTTTAAAAAGTTAAGAATAAATAGTTTGTTATTTTCTTCTCAAGCTTCATCAAAAACTTCTTTTAATAATTCGACAGGATAAAATTGTAAATTTTTAGAAAAAAGATCTAAGTTTTTATTTAAAGTAGATAAATAAGCAATAGCATTTTTGGTATTTTTTATTTGGTTAAGTTGATTTTGTAATTCAGTTAAAACCATATAAATACCCCCTAAAAGACACAAAAAAATAATTTTTAAAAAATTAAATATTTTTAAGTTTTTATTATTTTTTACAAAGATTTTTAATACTATTTATAACTCGTTAATTTTTATTATACACTTATTTATGTATAAACATAAAAATAATATTTTTTTTATACATAAATAAAGTTAAAAAATTTTTACTCTTGTAAAGTTGTAAAATATTTATAGGAGGAAAATATAATTGATTAAAAATATTGATGAGTATTTGATTAAAATTGAAAAAGACATTGAAAAAGTCTATGAAATTTCAAATAATTTAATGAGTTTTAAAAAAACAACTAAAGAAATTAAAAAAAGCATAATTAAAGATTGAAAAGATAAAAATATTGATAATAATCAAAAAGTTAATTGCTTAAGTACTTTAAAAAAAAGTTATAAAGAATATTTAAAGATTTTTGATAAAAAGAGTAAAGATAACTTTATAAATTTAAATCAACAATATAATCAATACATTGATACTTACAACAAAGATAAAAAACCTTTAAAAAAGAAAATATCTGTTAAAGCAATGAAAATTTTAGGAATAAGTTTAGTTCCATTAATGATGTTATTAGCTTTATGTATTAGTTATTTATGTGTAAACAAAATTAATTTAACTAATCAAAATTCTATAATTGCATTTAGTTTATCAATGATTATTTTAGTAGTTTGTTTAATATTTTTAGTTTTTATAATCATATTTTCAACTAAAAAATCAGTATTAGATTACAAGAATAAATCTTATATTTGTGCAAGCATTGGATTTACAGCAAGTTTTTTTGATACATTAGGAATTGGTTCATTTGCAACTAACACTGGTCTTTTAAAAGCAACAAAAAGTTTAAAAGATGATAAAAAATTACCAGGAACATTGAATATTGGTATGGCAATTCCAAACTTATTTTCTGGTGTATTATTTATGACAAGTGTTAGTGTTGATTTAACAACTTTAATTACATTTGTATTATCTGCAATTATTGGTTCTTTAATTGGAAGTAGTATTGTTAATAAAATTAATAAAAAACTAATCGCTATTATAATGGGAGTAGTTCTTGCAATTACTTCAATTCTAATGCTTTTAACAGTCAAAGGAATTGAAATATTTCCATCAGGAAGTGCTATGGGAGTTTCAGATGTTTGATGAAAATTATTCTTAGGATGTCTTGCTTTTGTATTTTTAGGAATGATGATGAGTTTTGGAGTTGGTCTATATGCTCCAGCAATGGCAGTTATTTCATTTTTAGGAATTAACTTCTTAGTAGTATTTCCAATAATGACTTGTAGTGCGGGGTTAACAATGCATATAAATGGTTATAAATTTTATTTTAAAAATAACTATATGCCAAAAACAAGCTTTTTTATGACAATGGGAGGTATAATTGGAGTTTTAACTTCTTATACGATTGTATTTTTAGGTTTAATTACTTTATTAAAAGTTGATCAAACTTTAATAACAGATATTTTTAAATGATTAAGTGTTTTTGTTATTGCCTATTCTTCTTATACTTTATTTAGAAGTTATTTTAAACAAAGAAAAGTTGTAATAAGTGCTATACCAAAAATAAGTTATACTATTGATTATTTGGATTTTAACAACTATATTAATAGTTTTTATACAAATACTTTTGTAAAAAATATCTAAAAAAAATGTTTCTTAAATAATTTTTAAGAAACATTTTTTTATTTGGTTTGTTATACTCTATTAGTTTTTATTTTTTTATTTTCTTTATAAGTTTTTTTTAATTCAAATATATCTTCATTAAAATCTTCTAAAAGTAAATTTCTTGTTCTTTGAGAAAAATATTTAACTTTGCCTAAAATTATTGTCATTAAAAACGTTACACAACAACTTACTAAAATTGATATTGCTCCTCATAAAAATCCTCCACCAAATCAAGTTGATACTCCAGTAGCATCTGGTGCTTTATGTTGGAACATTAAATAACCAAATATAGAACTTGCTCCTTGTAAAGCATAAGTGTTAGAAGCAACTAATACAAGACTTCCACAAAATACACCAATCGAACAAGCAATTAAAGGATATAAATGTTTTAAATTAACAGTAAATAATGAAGGTTCAGTTATACCTCCTACTATTGCAGATACACCATTTGATATTCCTAATTCTTTTAACTGTTTAACTTTTCTATTTAAAACTACAAAAGCAATTGTTGCTACTCCTTGCGAAACATTTGAAAGTGTACATAATCCTTGAATGATTGTTGCTCCATACATTGCTTGACCTTGTAAAATAATTGGTGTTAATGAATGGTGTAATCCAGTAATCACTAAAGGACCATATAACGCTCCAATTAAAGGAACTGCTATATATTTTGCAATGTAATTTGTACTTAATCAATTCACTGAAATTGATAAATAATTTGTAAATAACATTCCAATTGGAGCAATAATAAATACTGAAAATAAGAATGTAACTGCAATTATTAATACTGGACTTAAAATGTTTCTAGCAGTAACATTTTTTATTTTAGAAGTTCATCTTTCCATATAAGCTCCAAAAATTGCAACTATAATCATTGGAACCATTAAACCATTAAAGTTGATTTTAAAAGGATAAGTAGTTCCTTCTCCAAATAAAGTTCAACCAGGATATTGACCAAGAATTGTTTGACCTTCTTCAGGTTTTACATCTCCCATATTAATTAAACCCGGAGCAGTTAATACAACTGCAATTAATATTCCGTAAATTGGAGTACATCTCATTGCTTTAAAAACAGTATAACCTACAGCAATTGTTATAAATAATGAAAAAGTACTAGTCAATACATTTAAGATATCTGCAAATTGTCCTAAAAAATGAACACTATCTCCAGCTGAAGTATTAGCTCCATTTCATTCTACAGTTAATAACGATCAAATTGTTAATAAAAGTCCATATCCAATTAAGGGATAAACTATTGGGGAAAAAACTTTACTTATAAAAGATAAACACTTATTAGTAATTCCTTTTACTCGAAATTTACCTTTCATTTTTGATATTTCATCATTTTGTTTAGTAACAAAATTTATATCATCACTTGAGACTTTTATGTTTTTATCAATTATAGTTTTTCCATCAATATCATAGTTATTAATCTTACAAAATGTTTCATAGAAATTTTTAACATCCATCCCAATTATGACTTGATATTCATTTCCTCCAACATTTTTTTTAATACCAGTTGAATAACTTGCTTTTTTTATCTCTTCTTCATTTACTATGTCTCAATTTTTAAGTTGAAATCTCATTCTAGTCATACAGTGCATAAATGAAATGATGTTTTCATAACCACCAAGACTATTAAATAATTCTTGAGCACTGTTAATATAATCTTTTTTAATCATTACTCTATCCTTTCTTAGCTTCAATCATTTGTTTATATCAATATGCTGATTTTTTAAATTTACGACTTTGATCTTTTAAATCAACTTCAATTAATCCATAACGATTTTTAAAAGCATTTCTAAAACTTCAACAATCAAGTGCTGCTCATAAATGATATCCAAAGCAATTTGATCCATCATCAATTGCTTTTTTAATTTGTAGTAAATGATCTGTTAAAAATTCAATTCGATAGTCATCTTCAATCATACCTTGTTGATTTCTATAGCGTTCTTCATTTTCAACTCCCATTCCATTCTCTGCAATATATCAAGGAATGTTATTAAAATCATTTTTTATTTCCATTCCAATTTCATATAATGCTTCAGGATATATTTCTCAACCTCTATGAGGATTAATTTTTGCATTTTCTGGTATTTTTATTTCAAATTTATCCATAACTCATCTATTTAAATTATTTTCTTTACATTTAACTCGACAAGGAAAATAATAATTTATCCCTAAAAAGTCTATTTTAGTTTGTTTAATAATATCAATTTCTTCTTGGGAGTGAGCTGGCAACATATCATATTCTTTTAAAGTTTCTATTAAAATAGGATCAATTTGTCCATTATACATAATTTTTAAAGGTCCTCTATTTACATATGCATCATAAATTCTTGCTGCATCAATATCTTCTTTACTTTGTGAATAAGCATAAGTATAGTTTCAATTAAATACAACTCCAATTTTTGCTTTTAAATTATGTTTTTTGTATTCTAATAAAACTTTTGAATGTGCTAAAAATATTCCAAATGCTTGGTTAACAGCTTGTTTTGGATCATTTAATGCAGGATAATGTTTATCATTTAAATAACCTTCATAAACTGGAACTAAAGGTTCGTTAAATGTAACATAATAATCAACTTCGTCATTAAATTCTTGAAAAACAAAGTTACAGTAGTTTACAAAACTATTAATCACTTCACGTGATTCTCATCCACCCTTTTGATGCGCTCATAAAGGCATATCAAAATGAAATAATGTCATAAATATTTTGATGTTATTTTTTTTATACTCGTTAATATAATCATGATAAAAATTTACAGCTTCATGGTTAAGGTTTTTACCATCAGGAAATAGTCTCGCTCATGAAAAACCAGTTCTTAATGAATCAAATCCAATTTCTTTAAACATTTTTATATCATTTTTATAATGTCTAGTAATGTCACAAGTTATTTCTGGTCCAACACGATCATAAAATAACTCTGGATGTTCTTGAAAGTATTTATCAAAAGTTAAATCCCCAATTTTTGTAATACCCTTTCCTTCTGTTTGCATAGAACTCATAGAAGCTCCAATTTGAAAATCTTTTTTAAATATAATCATATATTATTCCTCCTAATTTGATACTAACTATTAGAATTTTTTTTACAATTAAAATATCATAATAGAGAAATTTTTCATAAATTAAGAAGTTTTTTGTTAATATAAATAAGAGGTAAATTTATGTTTAAAAGTATAAAAGAAAAGCTAACTTTAATTAAAAATAATTTGGAAAATCAAACTCATATTTTAATAGCAAACTATTTATTAGAATGTATTGAAAATAAAAAAACACCCAAAATAAATGAGTGTTCTAAAAAAGCATTTTGTTCTGAATCAGTTATAACTGCTTTTTCAAAAAAATATGGATATGAAGGATTTAAAGAATTAGCTACAAGAATTAAAGTAGAAATTGAATATTATAACTATAATACAAAACATAATAATATTGAAAATGAAAAAAATAAATATTATAAAAAGTTATTACTTAATTCTTTTGAAATGATTGATGATCAATACTTAAAAACTCAAAATATAATTAACTCTATAAAAAATGTTAAACGCATTTTTGTATTTAGTAGTTATCAACAAATGTTTAATGCTGAATTATTTACAAGTGAATTGAATTTATTAGGATATGATGCAAGGTTTAATTTTCAAAGAAAGCTAAATCAAGCATGAATAAATATTATTGATCAAAATGATTTAGTAATAGTTATGGCATTTGGATTAGATAATCAATACTTAGTAAATCATTATGAATTAATTAAAAATAAAACTAAAAACATATTTTTAATAAGCTCTCCTTCTCAAATGCACAAATTTGAAATATATAAAGAATTAATTGTTGTTGATTGTTATGAAAGAGCAAATATAACAGAATCAACTAGAAGTATTTTATTAATGTATTTGTTAAGTCAAATAGTATTTGAATTAAATAGTTAACTATTATATTTATGTAGATAATAGATATATGAAATAAAAAATAATCTTGACTTTAGAACAACTTTTTTAAAAAATAAATTATCTATTTATTATTTAATTGATAAAACATTGTATTTTTATTATATAAAATAATTTACAATAGAAAATAATCATCTAAAATTGATAAATAGTAAAAAATAGATAAACAAAGTTCGTTTATATAGTTTCTTATATTTAATTCTATTTTTCCATCTAAAAAAATAATTTGTGTATTATGGGTGCTTAGATTCCTGATTTCATATAAAAAATTTGTATACAAACCAATTTTGTCAAAATAATCAACATATTTTGATTTTTTAAAACTAATATCTCTAATAAATTTTCTTTTGTCCTTTATATTTAATAATTTTATAAAGTCATTATTATGAGTTTCTATAGTTGTTTTTAAAATGCATTCGGTTATGTCATATCTATTAATAATATTAATTATCAATGTTTCAAGCTCAATTCTTTGTATATCTAAATAAAATAAATCAATATCTTTAATTTCGTAAATTTTTTTAGTTACATATGAATTAAAAAATAATAAGTCAGTTTTTATATGTTCATAATAAACTTTATTATTAATTTGAAAACTAATTTCTTCTATTAAGGATATTAGTGTAAATTTTATGTTTTCAATACTTGTATTAAAGTTTAATAATATATTTAGAAACTTAGATATTTTATCATTTAAATATTGACAAGAAAAAAATTAATTTTTTCTATATTGATATTAGAACTCAATAAAATCTTAAAAAACTTATTAATTTTTTTAAAGCATGCATATTGTTTAACCTCTATTTATTTGTAGAAATAGTTTTTTTATATTTCAATATTAATAAATTTTTAACATATTTTTTAAGATTTAAATATATTATAGTATGCTATAAATTTATTTTCTTATTTTATTTTTTAATTTACAATAATCATTTATAAGTTTTAACTATTATTATTGAAATTTGTTTAATATTTAATTCAAATGATATTTTGTCAATGATTTCTCTACATATATATCTATCTAAATCTTTTATAATTTTTAGATATATTTTCAAGTCATTTTTTTATTTTCTAATATAAAATACTGATTTTTAACCGGTCTGCTTAATTTCTTTATTTTTGGTTTATTGATAAGTTTTGTTATTTGTAAAATTTATAGATTTTATATTATTTATAAGTCTCAATTAAAAATTTAATTGTTTTATGTTCCTTAGCGATTATAAATACTTCAAAAAAATTTATCCGTAACTTTTTAATTAAATATATGTGATATAAGTTTTTTCATAATTAAATTGTTTTTTTCATCATTCCATTTATGTTTAATTAAGAATAAGTATTAACCGGTCCTACTGTTAAACTTATATTTTTAATTCATGAATTTTGTAAATTAAATTTAACTAATTATCCAGGTACTCCAACTATAGCAATATTTTCTGCAATAGATATAATTTTTTTGCCAAATCAAAAGTTTATTTTATGACGATTGCTTAAATAAAAAAGTTTGATTCTTGTTTATATTTTAATTTCATCATTTGTTGATAGCATTATCGCAAATTACACAAATTACATCTATTGGTTTTAAGATTGTTGATTTTTTATTTAAATTTAAAAGTACTTTAAGTTTTTTTGTTAAAACTTTCTGTTTCATACTATCAACCCTTATTGTTTTAATGTTTTTCATTATTTACTTTTAATTAGGAAATGTCTAAGTCATTAAAATATTAATAATATCCAGATATATGAATTTAGTAAATATAAAAATTATATTTCTTTGATAGCTTTTAAAACATTTTTTAAAAATTGTTCTTTGTATTTTTTATCACTACTTCATCAGTGAGTAGATAATATTCTTTCAAACTTTCATCCTCTTTTTTCTAAATAATATTGACGATCAATATCTCTTTTTCTATCAAAATCAGATGAATGATAAGTATAACCATCACACTCTATTGCTAAAGCATATTCTTCTTTTTGCTTATCTAAAATTGTAATATCAATTTTATAACCGCATGCATCTGTTTGATTTCTTAATTCATATCTATCTTTATATGGAGTAATTAATTTATCAATTTCATTAAACACTTCTACTTCAAACTCTGAATCAAATTGTTTTAATTCATTATTTTGATTATCATTGTAATTATTTTTAAAGATTAAAGCATTTGCATCTTTTATAGTTTCACGATTTTGTAGTAACTCTGCAAAACTTAAAAAGTCTCTTAAATCAATTGCTCCTTGTTTATTTGGATTCATTGTTCTTGAATGAATTGATTTAACAATAATCATTTTATGTTTTGCTCTTGTGATTGCTACATTTAAACGTCTTTGTCCACCTTCTAAGTTTAAAGGTCCATAGTTGTTAATAAATTTTCCATCTTTTTTTGGAGCAAAAGCAATTGAAAATATTATTACATCTCTTTCATCACCTTGAACGTTTTCAATGTTTTTAACAAATAACTCATTTCCTTTTTCTAAATTTAATAAGTTTTGAAGTTTAACTGAATTAATTGCTGCTTTATCAATTAAAGAGTCAATTAATTTTTTTTGATCTGCATTGAATGTAATTACTCCAATAGTTTTTCCTTCATAATCAGGATCTTTTAATAATTGTAAAATTAATTTTACAATTATATTTGCTTCTTCAACATTAACTCCATTTTCAAAGTTACCTTCTGCTGAAATTATTTCGATTGGTAAAAAACTTTTTTGATTTTTATTTACAACTTGTAGTTTTGATTCATAATATCTTGAATTAGAAAAATTAATAAGTTCAGTGTAATTGCTTCGATAATGATATTGCAACATACTTTTAGGATATCTTGAATTAGCAAAGTCAATTAAACTTTCTGCTTTTGCTAAATTTAATTTATCAATATCTTCTAATTGATTTTCTAATTCTTCTTCATCTCCTTCTAATTTATCACTAAAGAAATTAGTTGGAGGCAATTGTTTATCATCTCCTACAATAATATATTTTTTAGCTCTAAATAATGCAGGAATACATTTTTCTACAAAGATTTGTGAAGCTTCGTCAAATATTACAAAATCAAATTCTTTTTCATTTAACTTTAAAAAGTTTTGATTTGAAGCATTGTTAGGGTTTGTAATAATTATAGGAAATAATATTTTTAATAGTTCCATATAATTTTTAAAATAAGTTGTAAGTCGGATTTGTTTTCTACTATTAATAGCATTACCTAAACTTTTAAATAATTTAGAATATTTAATTCCTTCATATTCTCTTTTTTTACTTTCAAATAATTTATCAACAACATTATCAATATGTTTATTATAAATTCATTTAACATCATTTAAATATCTTTGGCTTGAGTCTTTTTTAATTAATTCAATTCATTTATTTGCATCTTTTAAGATACTTTGATATTTAATTTTATGATCATTTATATAAACTGCACATAAATAGTCATAGTCATAAATATTAATTTGATTATTATTATTTAATGCTAAAGCATATAAAATTTCAATTATGTTATCATATGTAACATTATTAATTGATTTAACTAAAAAACATAAATTATTATAATTGGTTTGATTAATTTTATCATTTAAAAAGTTTTGAAATTTGTTTTTAGAAAATAATGGCAATTTAGTTTTATATTTATTTTTTATAAATAAATTATAAAAAAATATTTTTCTTTTATTATCATCTAAATAAATTTGAGAAAATATATTTTTTTTATACATAGTTTTTATATCTAAAGTTTTAAATACATTAAACAAACTATTATATTTTTGATTAATATCATATTCATTTAATTCTTGTAACTTTTCAAAACTTGAATATGAAATACTATTTAAAATTATATTTTCATCAAATGTGTAATTATTAATATCATTTTTTAAATACTGAATGATTTTTAAATATATTCTTCCGCTTTGACTTGTAAAGTGTTTTTTATATCTTTTTGCTAAATTAATACTACTATCAATTTTATCTCCATAATTTATAAAAATATTTTTGTTATTATAATTATTTAATCTAGTTTGAGCTCTTAATTCAATTGCGTTATGAATTTTTTTAACTTGTTGATGAAATTGAACTCCTTCACTTTTATTAAATAACATTAAACAAAAATCTTTTAAATCTTTCATACGATCATAAACTACATCAGAAGCAACTTTTTTTTCTGTAATAAATAATGCTCGATTATTATTAAAAATAATATTTGCTAAAAGATTAACTATTGTTTCAGATTTTCCAGTTCCTGGAGGTCCTCAAATAAATTGACTTCTGGATAATGAATTTGCAATTGCAGTTTTTTGAGTAACATCTAAATCTGAAATTTGTACAATTTCTTTTTCATTTCATTCAACATCAGCTTCTAAAGCTGGATCAATATTATTTGTAATAATTTCATCAATAAAATCTACTCTATCATCTTCTTCAATTTTATTATATGCAGAAAGTATTGCAGATGAAGCAATATCATAAAGTCCAAAAGAAATATAATTATTTAAAATTAATTCATTACGATTTACTTTAATAACATTTGTAAAATAATTATATAACTCTTCTTTTGTAAACTGAGTTGCTTCTTTTAAATTATTTATATTAAATTCTTCTAAGTGATTATTTTTAATAAAAAATCCTGTTTTTTTAATTAAACTTAATACATATTCTAAACCATTATCAAAAAAATGTTCATCAACTTCACTAAACTCTCAATTTAAATTATTTTTTGCAGCCATTAATAATAAGATTGAGTTGTTTAATTGTGGTTCATCATAATTAATATTTTTGATTTCAATAACATTACCTTTTATAGAAATATCTGCACGATATAAAATTAAAGGTGCTCTAAATACATTGGATTTATTATTATCTAAAATTCCTTCTATAAAATATGATCCAACAAATAATGAGTGAATATTTTTTTCTTGAATGATTAAATTATTTTTTTTATAAATGCTTGAGAATTGATTTTTTAATAATTTATTGTTGTCTTTTTTATTATCAAGACTTTCAGCTATTTTAAATTCATAATTTTTTTTAACAAAATTAAAACCTTTGTTAGAACAAATAGTTGAACTACAAGCTTTTATAAGATCAATTGAATAAGAATTTTCTTTAAAACTATTATAAAAAACTAATGATCTTTTATTAGTTTGTAATAATCTACTTTTAAATATATTTAAAATTTTATCTTCTTTTTTGTTTAATTCGCTCATAGTTACCTTTCTTTACAATAATTTAATCATAATTTTTATGTTAATTTAAGAATGCTTCATCGTTTTTGTCTAAATTATCTTCTAATTTAAAATATAAAATTTTTTCTAATATTTTTTCAAAATCTGTAATATTTATTTTAATCTCTTCAATTTCTAATTTATTGATATTAAATAAAAAATATGTTTGATTTTATTCCTCTCTTAGTTAAAATATATCAGTTCATAATTAATTCAAAATACATATCATTACTTATCGCTTCATCTAACTTAAAAGATCATAATAATTTAGCTTTTTTATCATAAGCATCAAAAATTCCACTAATAATAATTTCTTCTAAAAAATAATTTTTTTTAAATCTATCAAGAATAGCACAATTCTTAGAACTAATATATAAACCTTCTTTAAAGATTAAACTTTTATTAATATTTATTTCTTCAATTAATTTAATAGAATTATCAATAAACACTTCATCTAATCAACAAAATTTAGAATTTTCTAATCGTGTGTATTTATAATTTCTACCTGAATTAATTGCTTCAATTATACATACAATTTGAGTTAATTCTGTAATGCCACACTTTTTTTATAAAATTTTCTTAATATTTTTTTGAACAAACTAAGAAGTTATTTTTGTCTTCTTCTTCAGAAATCATTATTTCTTTTTCAATTTCACTCAAAATTTTAGCTTTAAAATTTTCATTTTTGAATAAATAACTATATATACTTAAAGAACAGTTTATATTTAATACGTTTTCTTTAATTTTTTTATTTTTATAATCTACTACAATAGTATTAGGAATATATTCAAAACTTACATTACTCTCATTAGAAAAATTATGCTTTACTATACTTAAGGAATTTTTAAAGTCATATATGATATTTGATTCTACATAATCAAATAAGTTTGAAGATTTAAACCTTCTGCTTTTTATATTTGAGATATTTTTTTATTAAGCTGTATTAATTTAAAATTATTAGAAACTATATTGAAAGTTTCTAATAATTGATCTACATCTATAAAACTAGGTACATAATTATTTTTTGGTTGTAAAATTATTACTTTTTTCTTAGCTCTTGTTATTGCGATATAAGTTTATCTCTAACATCATCTGCTTCTTTACTATTTTTTGCTCTACTAAATCAGTAATCATCAAATCCATAAACAATAACTAAATCTGTTTCTCTACCTTTTGTTGAGCAAAAAGTCGTGATATTAATTTTATTATGTTTTAAAGATTTATCACCTCTAGTTTTATCATCTTTAATATAAATATGATATTCATTACTTAAAAAATTAAAAAATTTATTAAATGAGTTATTTTCGTTTTGTACCTTAGTTGAATTCATTGAAACAAAAGTATTTTCATGTCCATATTTTTCAATCTCTTCTAAGATTAAATTTTTAATCAGATATATAACAAAGGGATCAAAAATAATATAATCAATTTTTTCTTCATTTTTTAAATCATATGGGTAAATAAAATCTTTTTTGTAAAAAGAATTATTTAAAAAATTACATACATTTTTTGGAACTCGAAAACTTACTAATAATTTTAACTTTAGCCAAGGCTTTTTTAATTCTATAAACAAAGAATTAGCCATTGTTAAATATCTGCAATCTAAGCCTGGATATTTATTTAATGTTTGCTTTCTATCATCAAATAAACAAATTGAGATATTATCATTATTAAAATCTTTTAATACTTTTTTTATTAATTGATAATACAACATTTTCATATCTTGTACTTCATCTAAAATTAACACATCAGGTTTGTGTCACTACTATAAATAACATTATTTTTAATAGTTCTTATAATACCTTCATCATCAAAAATATCTTCTTCTTTATAAAGTTCTTTTGCTAAGGTATGATAATTTTCAACTTTTAGGTTTTCTAAATTTTGTTCTTCTACTTTTTTTGGGTATCATCTTTTAAATATAAATTGTAAACTACTAGTAAAAACTTTTTTTCAGGATAAAACTTAGCCATTTCAATTGCTTTTGAAGTTTTACCATTTCCAGTAACAGCTTCTACAATTAAATTGTTATTTAAAACTTTTTCAATAATTTCATTTTGTTATCGTGTTAATTTCATATTTTCACCCTTTTTAAAAAACCAAAATATTTAATTTGTTAATAAATAATACAACTAACTAAAAATATCTTCAAGCTTAACTTCTTCAAATGAGAATAAGTTAATTTTATAATTTATATCAGTTATTAAATTTGAATACTCTTTAATGTAAGGAATGTTTTTTGTTTCTATAAATTTTATTACAACATCGGTATTATCAAATTTGATTAAAGTTCTTGGCTCATGCGATTTTTTAATATCTTCTAATATATCTTTGGCTTCATTTGCTAATTGTGGTAATGAAAGATATCACTCTATCAAATCAATTAACGTTTTGCCACCTTTTTTTATAATTTTTATACTAACAGCTGCATAATAATCATTAATATTTTTATTAACTTGGTCATTTTTTAAAGTAAAAAGACCATCTTGACTAGTAGTTGTTTTTACTTCTATATTTATAACTTTATCATTGTTAATGATTTCAAAATCTGTTTTAGATGTCATTTTTTTTTCATTTAAATTTTCAAAATGATATGAATCAAGTAGCTTTTGAAGATACATTTCATTTTTTTGCATTACTAAAAGCTCTCCAATCATACCTATTTGAACTTTTTTATTTAATTTTCAAACTAAACCAAATATGTTCTCTAATTCACAAACAATATCATATATACTTTCTTCTACTGCTTGATGGTAAAAAATTTCAAATACCATTTTTGCCATCTTTTCTGGACAATTTTTTACCAAAAAGATTATTTCAGCATCAAACTCTTCATTATTTATTTCTAATAATAATTCAAGTTTTGGAAATCCTATAGTTTTTTCGTCTTCTTTTGATAATTCAGATAAGCCATTTAATGAAGGATAATAAGAAAAATTTGGTTTATTTAAATGTTTTATATTTTTAGGCAATAATGTATGATTGATAATTTTTTTTAAAATGAAATACTGGTTAGTTTCTTTTATCATTCCTCAAACAAAACCGTTTTGTTCTTCTATAATTTTTAAGTTTTCCATAATTTTTAACTCGTTCATTTTAAGCAATGTTCTTTAAACAAGTTTTCTATCCTTTCTTTTTTTATAGTGCTGTGTTCAAAAGATTCCGAATACATTTCTCTTATAGAATTTTCTACATAATAAATTTCTTCATAAAAATTGCTAGCAACATTTGAAACATATATTTTCATATCATTTATGTATGCTTTTCTATAACCAAATCATCTTGCTCTTTGCAATAGAGTATCTGATGATAAGTTCTTAGAAGAACCATGATTAATCATAATTTGAAATAATAAATCATCAAATGTTACACCCCTTGATAGTAAATTACCCCCTATTATTATTTCTGGAACATTTTCTCTAATATAGTCTATACCTTCCATGGTATATTTAACTTTTAAATTATTTATACAAATTCTAAATTCTTTTATTTCTTCTCTTCCAACAAAATTTAATAGAAATTCATCATTTTTGACTTTTAATTTGTTAACAATCAATCTAAAAAAACTTTCTAATCCTTTTATAGTATTAGTACCAGTATCAATATTAATTAAATACTGAAAGTTTTTTGAGTATCTAAAACATTTTAATAAAAACTCCATTATGCTATTTTCTAAAAACTCTTTTAAGTTTTTATCATACACATCTACTTCTTTTAGTGATCTAATTATATCTTCATTTAAAACAAAATATCTTTTTTGATCTTTAAATTCTTTTAGACCACAATAAGCTTTGGCAGATGAAAGTGGAACAAGATAATTTGGTATAAGAAAATCTGTATAACTAATTAGATTTGCATAAGGTGTTGCTGTAACAGAAAAATATATTTTATTTTTGGTTTTATATTTTAAAAGATTTTCTATATTACTATTAATTGTTCTATTTTGTTTATTTTTTTCAGAAGATGCTTCGTCAGATTCATCATCTATTATTGCAATTTTTCAATCTTCAAAATCTGTAGCAGAAAGTTCTTGAAAATTTTTTAATAATTTACTTATATTTTGTTTTATACCGTATAAAAATTGTGTTTCACTAGAATCTCTAAAAAAGTTTTTTTCTTCTCTAAAATCTAAAAAATCACATTCTTTATTAGCTTCTTTAAACCTTTTAACATTTTGAATATTTAAATTATTTTTTGTACCAGTAAGAATTATAAATTTATTAAAACCCATATCTCTTAGCACAGAAGTTAAAAAAATCATATTATTTGTTTTTCCAGACTGAACTTCTCCAAATAATAAGATTTTTTGTAATTCCTCATTTAGATCAATACATTTAACGATTTTTTCCATATTTACTTGTATTACATTATCAATAGTTGAAGTTCCATGAGTTGGATTTTTTTTAATAAACTCTTCTTTTGTTAGGTTAAATATTTTTTCTGGATTAAATTTAGTTTCTGCTTTCTTCTTTTTGTTATATATAAATTTAACAGTATTATTTGACATTATGAAACATATCCACTATATTGTGAATTTTTTCGATTCTTTCTTCATTGTTTTTACAATCAGAAAGAGAACAAAGAATTAAATTAACTATAGGGTTTATTAAAACCAATAAAGCTTCATCTTTTACACCTTTTTTGAATCCATAAAAATCTTTATTTATATTTAATACTAAAAGCTGGCGATTATCTAAAAACTTATTATCAATTTTAAATATTTTTTTATCATCTTCAAATTCAGAGTTATTAATGTTATAAGTTAAACTATAGATATTATCAGAATCTTTTTTATCTTTTATAATAAAAGAAGTTATGGTTCTTTCATCATCAGTACCTGGTTCTATCATAGTTAATTCTTCAGGTTCTATATCGATATTTTCAAGTGTATTATTTTTATTTAAAATTTTAGAAAATCTTTCAATCTCAGTTTTAATTTCTTTATCACTTCTCACTTGTTCATCCTTATGAAAAATTAATTCTAAAAAATTCCTAAATATTTCAGATAAGTTATTTTTAAATGTTTTTTCAATCACATATTCTATATCTTCTTTAACTGTACCGTGAAATCCCATTTTATTATTATCTACACGAAATATTTTTTTATCATTTAGATCAATTTCTCCAATAAATCTATTATTTACATAATGACTTTTACCACTCAGTGCTTTATCGTATTTCATTCAAGTTAAATTAGTTTGAGTTGTATTAGGTCCTGCTATAATTGCTCTATTATCTTGATAAACAGAAAGTCCATTATATTTAAGGAATATATCGTTTTTTCCTATAAACCCAAATGTAAATGGTATTTTAAATTTTTTATATTTATCATCATTTAAAACAATAAAGCAACTAAATTTTAATTCTTTTTGATTTTCAAAGGTTTCAAAAATATCACCATAAGTTAGCCCTTCAAAACCTACATTTTCGTTTAATTTGTTAAAATATTGTTCTTTTAATTTACCAAATATTTCTTTATACTCACGTGTAGAGTTAATATTTTTCCCATTAGAATATTCGTAATCATTTTTATCATAAGGTGAAATATAAGGATTGGGTATCATAGCTTGAGTTATATCAACACTTCTATTATCATTTCCCATTTCTTCTTGTCCTTTTTTGTTAATATAACTTAGGTTTATCGATAACATTCCTTTTCTAATAAATCTAGCGTATCTACATGCAAGTTGTTCTTCTAATGCCTTGCCGTTTTCTTTGCTACCTTTTTTATACATTCTTGACTCATATCTACCTGAGTGAACTGAATTTGTATGTAATTTATCAATTTTTATAATAGTTCCAGAATTATATTCAAATTTAAAACCAGATTCTTTTGACATATCGATATTTTTAATATCAGTAAAATAAAAGTCTTCACCTTCTAATTGATCAACATCTAATTTAATAGAGTACGCAAAATTATCATTTATATGTTTAGTATAAATTGTTAATCTTTTTCCAAATCATATTGCTGCCATTTTCATACCAACACCAAACTTGTTTAATGATTCGCCTTGTTCAAGTTCAGATTTACCATTTTTTATAGCAACATTTCTACTTTCGTACGGAATTCCACATGCATTATCAACTATATATATACATTCTTCTTTCATATTTATAATTACATTAACATTAATATGGTCTTTTTTATAATCTAATGCTGATTGTATAGAATTGTCAATAAATTCAGAGATCATATAAATGTGACTTGTTGTTTTATCTATATAACCTAAAAATTCTCTATTTGTTCTTGGTATTTTATTTTTATTCTCTAGCATCTTTATTCATCTCCATTATTTTTTTAATATCAGTATATTTTTTTATTAAATAATCATTTTTCTCTAATTCTTTTTTTACTAATTCAATAATATCTAATATTTTGATTATTTCTTGTTCTGATATTAGGCTCATATCATATTTTTTCATTTTTTTATTAAGATCGGTAATTCTTTCTAATAAGTTTATTCTATAAGATAGAGTGTAGGGACCCAATCCCATTATAGATAGTTTATTATTATTTAAATTTTTATCTAACTTTACAATAATATCTTTTATTAAGAGTTCATTATTTTCGTGATAAGGATTAATTTTTTTATCATCGATCATTTGTCTTGCTTCAGATTCAGAAAAAATTTTAATTTTCTTGTCTTCATTAATTAAATAATTTTCGTTATTGATTTGTCCAAATATAATTTTTTCTCTAATATCTTTTTTTGGCAAAAAATAAACACCGTCTTTTTCTTTTAAATCCATAAATCTGTACTTAATTAATGTAACTTTTTTACTAGTTTTATTTATTCTAAAAGAAGCATGGTATCTATTTTTAAATAAATCTCTTTCTTTAATTAATTCTTCTCTAAAATCAATTAATGGTTTTAATCAATTATTTCCTGAATTAATAAAACCTTGTAAAGATTTATCTTTAGTTACTACAGGACACAACCAACAACCCCATCGAGAACTTCCACAACCCTTTTGTAATTTATCATCCAAAGATGATGGGCATTCTTCTACACCAGTTGATGAGTCTTCGTATAATAGCGATAACTTCAAATTATTTGCCTTAAAATCAACAAGACTTGACTCGCCTAAATATTTTCAAATGTCAAATAAAGTAAAATCTTCAATTGGAGAAAATATTTTTCCTTTATTAGTAGTATTTTCCCTTAAAAGAGATTCTTCAATTTTGGTATTGTCCAATTTAATATCTCTACTCTTTGACTCTCCTTTTCTTACACCTAAAACAGTCAATATATTTGAACCGTTTTTTTCAATTTCTTCTACATACTTATTCATTGGTTTTATTTTCAATCTGTCAGTACATCATCTAAAACTTTGGTTAGGTAGTGGATATCCTCTTCCTATTAAGTTTACTCAAAATGACTCATCAAGATCTGGTGATACTTTATGAACTTCAATAGGAAGATTATATTTAATTGAGAAATTTTTTAAAAGTTTGAGCGATTTATTCAATTGTTCTAATACAATCGGATTTTCAATTAAAGTATCAGAACTAACAATATGAATTTTTTTATTAAACTCTTTAGTTTTTAATTCTAATAAAGCTTCAATAATTATTTGAACTAATACATTAGAATCTTTACCACCAGAATAACCAATCATTCATGTGTAATCCTTTTCTAAATATATTTTTTTAATATTATTTTTAGCTTCATATACTTTATTTAAGTACTTTTCTTTTACATTCTCCATAATTATTCTTTCTTTTTATACAATACACAATAATGATACATTAAAATTAAATAAAATAAAAATTGTCCTATAAAAGTGGACATCTTAATAGAAGATGAATTTTTAAAAAAAAATTAAATTATATTTGTTTATTTTTCAAGATATTTTAACTTTTTTATTTCATATGTTAGTATAATTAAGAATATGATAAATAAAATATACAATATTTCATGCTTTAATTTATTTGAAAAAATGAAGCATAATAAAGAATATGTTGATCTCATATTGACAGATCCTCCTTACAATATAAGTAAGGAGAACAACTTTACAACAATAGGAAGAAGCGGAATAGATTTTGGTTTGTGAGATTATGGATTTGATCAAAGTACTTGAATAAAAGAAGTAGCCCCCTTAGTCAAAAAAAATGGTTCAATAATAATATTTAATGATTGAAAAAATATGGGTGAAATTGCAAGCACTTTAGAAGAATGTGGTTTTGAAGTTAAAGACTTAATTAGGTGAATAAAAACAAATCCAATGCCAAGAAATACCGAAAGAAGATATGTAACAGATTTTGAATGAGCTATATGAGCAGTTAAAAAAGGTGCTAAATGAACTTTTAATATAGATAAAAATTTTAATAAATATTTAAGACCTGAGTTTAAAACTTCAATACCTGCAGGCGGAACAAAAAGAATTCATCCAACACAAAAGTCTTTAAATCTTATTGAAGATATAATAAAAATTCATTCTAATAAGGGAGATATAGTTTTAGATCCTTTTTCTGGTTCAGGAACAGTTGCTTTAGCCTCTAAGATAAACGAAAGAAACTTTATAGCTTCAGAAATAGATGAAAAATATTATAAAAAATCAGTTTTAAGGTTAAAGAAATATGAAAAAATATTATAAAAGTCCTATTAATTATTTAGGAAATAAATACAGAATATTAGATTCTATATTTAATAACATGCCTGTTTTGAATAAGAAAAAAAACTTTATAGATGTTTTCACAGGTTCAGGAACGGTTGCGATTAACTCGGATTTTGAAAACTTATATGTAAATGATTTTTGTCAAAATATGATCGATTTTTTAAATTTTTTTTATAAAAATAACTATGAATCTATTATAGATAAAATTGAAAAAGTTTTGATTGATTTTAAATTACCCTTTGGAGATAAAACAACATATAATAAAAGTTCAGTTTCTCTTTATTCAAAAAATTATTATAAATTGAGAGAAAGTTATAATAACGATAAAAACTTAACTAAATTATTATGTCTTATTTTTTATTCATTTAATAATCAAATAAGATTTAATTCAAAAGGTTTTTATAATATACCAATTGGAAAAAGTGTTTTTAATCATTTGGTTAAAGAAAAAATAAAATACTTTAATGAAACTTTAAAAGTTAAAAATTTGTTTACATATTCTTATAAATTTATAGATTTTATAGATAAAATATTAGAAAAAAATTTTAATTCTAATGAAACTTTTTTTTATTTTGATCCTCCATATTTAATAACAAATGCTACTTATAATGCAAATTGAAATGAAATTGAAGAAAATAAGTTGTTAAATAAAATATCAGAATTAAATAGTAAGGGGTATAAATTTATATTGTCTAATGTGTTGCAAAGTAATGGTAAAACAAATATTATATTATTAGATTGAGTTAAAAAAAATAACTTTAAAGTTATAAATGTGGATGTTAACTATAATAATTCAAATTATCATAGAAAAAATAAAGATATAACAAGAGAAGTTATTATTTTAAATTACTAATTTAAGGAGAAATTATGCCGATTTTTAGACTTGGAGATACATCCGCTAGAACAAAAAATCAACTAAATCCAAACTTAATGATTTTTGAAAAAATTTACAGCGAAAATGAGCTTAATAGTAAGGATATCTACAATTTCCTTTATAATGATGGCTATAAGAGAAAACCTATCCCTTCAAAAATCACTGACGTAGACCTATTTATGAAAACTTTAAAAAGATTAGATCTAGTCAAAAATAATGGGAATATCTATAATATAACAAATATAGGTACAAATTTTGGTGATAGTGTTTTTAAATTTAATCTTGATAGCAATCAAAAAGATTTTTTAAAATTTATTGGATTTGATTTATCAAGCTATGCTTTTTTGAATGCCTTTTTAAATATGAGCATTAGTAAAGCAGCTGGTTTTATAGAATTAGAAGCGGATTATTCTCCCTTTTCTTCATTGTTAAATCAAATTATTACTTCAAAAGATATAATTAGTTATGAGTGATTTAAGAATTGAATGATGACTTCAACAAAAAGCAATAATAAAATAACAAATAACTATAAAAATTTAACTTTAAATAAATATTCTTTTAGAAAAAAACCTACAAATTTTATATTATTTAAAGAATTAATTGATTCTATATATAGTAAAAACATCAATCAATTTATAATGGTTATTAATAAATTTAGTAAAACAAATTTTAAAAGTAGAGATAAAATATATGAGATTTTAAGATATTTAATTTGTAAATCTTGTAATTTAAAAATGAGTTATTACAATAAGAAAAATTTATTTTTCAAATATATAAACAGCAATATAAATACAGTTTGGCAAAACATAAACCTTATAAACAATTTTGATGAGTATATTTTGATGATTATTGACGAAATTACTATAGATAATGAGTATTTTGATATTAACAAAAGATGAATTGAGGATTTAAATTTAGGTACATTTGTTAATAAAAATTTACATATAAATAAAAATTTACAAATATTTCTTTTAGAAATAAATAAAAAAGAAAATTTTAGTGATAACAAGATTGGAAAAGATATATTCAAGTATTTACTTGATAAAGAATTTTTAATCAGTTTTTTAAATAATAATCCTATTTTAAAAGAAAAAGAAAATAACTCACCATATGAATTAGAAAAATGTTTAGAAGTAATAAATAAATATAATGATTACATTGTGAACAAAACAATAAATAGAGAGTCATTTGAAAATTTTATTATAAATGATTTAAATATAGACCCCACTATTGGTTTTCCTACAATAATTGAATATTTTACTTCTTTATTTATATGACATTTATTAAAGAAAAATAATAAAATAATATCTGATATAAAAAATTCATTAAATACAGCTCTTGATTCTGATTTAAAACCAATTAGGTTTGCAACCGGAGGACAACCAGACGCACAAATAATATTGGAGAATAAAATTTATACTGTTGAAACTACAACGTTAGTTAATTCTAAGGAAATGTTCAAAAATGAAACTTTATCTATATTGGAACACGGATATTTAATTTGAGATAAGTATCAAAAAGATATAGAAGTTTTATTATTTTCTCCTTTCATGGACGAAAATTTTAAAAATTTATTAAATTCAATTTATAACACTGAACTAGAAAAGACAAAAAACGAAGGAAACATATATAAAATAATTTATAGAAATTATATGGATTTAAAATTGAAAACATTTGA
Source organism: Spiroplasma gladiatoris (assembly GCF_004379335.1). Lineage (NCBI taxonomy): Bacteria > Bacillati > Mycoplasmatota > Mollicutes > Entomoplasmatales > Spiroplasmataceae > Spiroplasma > Spiroplasma gladiatoris. The sequence goes on from NZ_CP038013.1 coordinate 703,916, forward strand.
AGAATTAATAAAATTTAAACATCAAGTGCTTTTATAAAAATATTTAACAAGATTTAATTTATTAAAAAACCATTAAATCAGAACCTTAAAGTAACTAAGTTATTTATTTTGTTTAAATAGTTTGTTTTTATATACAAAAAATAATAATAAAATACTGTTGTTATATTTCGCCCTTATTTAGATAATTTAATAATAAAAGCTTATGGACATTTCCAATAAAATAAAATTAATAATTAAATATCTTAATTATTAATAAACTATTAAAAAATATAAAAAAATAATAATTTAATAATGATATATAAAAAGTAGGAAAATATAAATTCACCTATTTTTAAATTTTAAATATACTTTGTAGAGTTTAGTAAATATACTTTGTCAAGTATACAAAATGTTTTTTATAAGAATACTTCAAAATTATTTGAAGTATTCTTTTTATGTGAAATAAAACCAATATAAGCATATGCCGGAGGTCCATTATGTTTAATCATTATTCTTGTATAGTTATAAAACTCTACATAATTATCTATTACCTTTTTTAGATTGATAAAACTATTTTGTTTTAATTTAGTTTTTCATTCTTCTTTTAATGAAGAGAAAAAAGTTTCACACATTACATTATCAATAGAGTTACCAGGTCTAGATAATGATATTATCATGTTATTTTTTTTAGCATATTGTCTCGCAAATACAGATGTGTACTGAATTCCATTATCAGAATATATAATTAGTTTTTTAGATATATCTTTTCTATGTAGCGAAGCTTTTTCCTGTGATTTTTTATAAATATCTATATCGTTTTTTAAAGATACTTCATGACCGACTATAAACTCAGTATTTGCATCTTTTATAACACTTAAATATGCAAACTTTTTGTTAAACAGTATATAAGTGACATCTGTAACTCATAACTCATTTTTTGAGTATAAAGATCAATTTCTATTAACATGATTAGGACCGTTTGTTATTTTTTTATCTTCTTTAGGCTTTCTATTCATTTTTTTAATTCTTATAACTGAATATAATTTAAATATTTTCACAATTCTAGCTATCTTAGTTTGACTTGCAACAATGCCACTATTATTTAAAACTATTTTTATTCTTGGCGCCCCATAAATTCCATTATTTTTCATAAAAATCTCTTTTATTTTAGAAGCTAAATTCATATCTACTTTTAAGTTAAATTCTGACTTAATTTTTTCACATCATCGATAATAACTAGCTATGGTTATATTTAATAATTCACATAAAGAAAAAATTGTATATTTATTTTTATATTTATCTATTATTTTGTAATAATTAATTATTCTTTTTCTGAATCCTCCATTAGTTCATTGACTTTTTTAAAACCTCATTCTCCATTTCTAATCATCTTAGTTTTTTGTTAAGTTCAGCGATTTTTTTTATCTTTTGGAACTTTTGAATTAGTTATAATTTTTGCGTTATGTTTGTTATGTTTTCCAGTTTTTGAAATAAGTGATTCATCACCATAAACCACTCAATCTAAAGACATTCTTCTAACTGTTGAATATGATATGTTGTAAGCTTTTGATAAATCTCTAAAAGATAAATTTTGCTTAAAGTATTTATTTATTAATTCTTTTTTAGTATCAAAATCTATAATATTTGATTTGTTTCCTTTTAAATTTGCCATATAAAAAATTCTCCTTGTATAATTTTATGTTTTTTTAACATAATGTATACTTAGAGAATTATATTTAACACCAAAGAATTAAACATTTTTTTATTATCATAAATAGTTTTATACTTGTTTAATTAACAAACATATTAGTTATATAATTTTGTATAAATTAATAAAAGAGTTCAAATCTATTTCAAAATCATTATTTTCAATATCTTTAGAACAATAATAAATAAATTCAGGTTTAGAAAAGTATTTATGTACACTTAATATATACTTTTGAATACTACAATTTATTATTTCAATAATTTCATAGTCTATAATAAAAGCACTAGGTTTATTTTTATTAAATTTATTTTTATTAACGTTTAATTTTTGTATATCAGATTTATTTATATAAATTTTTGTATTAAATATTTGAATAGTTTCACAATTCTTTTTTAATATTTCTTTTTTAAATATAAAAGCTATTTTTTTTTCTATATCAACAAAAATACTATATGTTTTTTTAAGTAGGAATATAATTCCTATAGATGTTAATTCAATAATAACTCCAAAGTCATTTGGTAAAAATATAATAGGATTTGATGAAAAAACAGGTGTTGGATATATTATATTTTGTATATAATATTGATTTCAATCATAATTATATAAATCTTTATTATTTTTAAATTTGTTTTGTCTATAAAACGATAATTTAACATATTCAACTAATATATTAAATTTTTGATAATTTACAGTCCTTTCTATGTTTTTTAAACTTTTTATTAACCCCCCTACTTTTCTATCTATTTCATAAATTTTTTTATCAACAAGATTTTTTTTATTTTTAATATATTCATAATATTTATCATTAAATTTTTTATAATCTTTTATTCAAGAAGATAATTTATCACTTATTATTGATTCAATTTTTGATCATTCTTTTTCATTATAAATTCATTTTTCATTACACGGCACATCTATATAGAAATTATTGTCATTGCTTAAAAAATTATCAATATCTTTTATAAAACTTATATTGTATTTTTTGTTAATAACTATTGAGTCATTTATGCAATGAAGCTTGGTAATTATAAACTTATTTTCTTCCAATAATCCTTCTAAATATTTTTTTATTTCTGCTTTTGATATAAAATGACTTTTCATTATTTAAAATTCCTTTTACCTATTATAACAATATACTAATAATAATTTTACAAAATTGCTATTATATACTTATACATTGTATTGATTTATTTTTTTATAATAAAATGGTATTACATATAAAACCAAAACAAATAAAAATTATTAAGATCATTTTATTTATTTTTCCGCTTTATTTAGTTTATTATTTTATACAAATTAAAATTTATTTATTCTCCAATTTTTGTTTTATATCATCAAAAGCCATTAAACAATACGTTATTAGTTCTGTAATAATGTTATATAGTAATTGATTATTAAGATTTGTTTTCTCAAAACTATTGTAAAAATCATCATAGATTATAGCTTTGTGTACTATTATATTTCTTAATTCTTTTAAAATAAAATTTATATGAGACTTATTAAAATATTTGTCAATTATTGTTTTTCGTTTTAAAAAAAATAATTCATCATTTTCATAAATAAACTCTAAATATTTAGTTTCACTAGTTTCTTTTGTTATTATATTGTAAAACGCATTGTAAAAATATTTGTTAATTAATATTTTAGAACTTTGTTTAATTAATAAAGAAACATTATCATTTAAAATTGAAATTGAATATTCGACGTAACAATAATTTAAAATTGAGTACAATTTTTCAATGAGTATTATTAATGGGTCAAATATATCTATACTTTCTAAACTTTTTTTATAGTTTAAATCTTTATTAGAAATCCTTTCTAAAAAATATTTTAAAGCGTTTTCAAAATAAATTATTGTTCTTTTCGAAGAATCAAACTCACTCTTTACACAATTAAAAAAACACTTATCATTTTTTAATATATATTCTCTAAACTCGCAAAATTTTTTTATAAATTTTGCATATTTTGATTCTTTAACATTTTCAAAACTTTTTTCTAATAAATCATAATTTTTTTTAAAATCATGTTCTATTTTTGTTAAATTCATTTTTATTGATGTATTTTATTTTCAATTTCTTTAATAGTTAATTTACTTTTAAATAATTATTTTTTAAACTTTTCATTGTATAATTTAAAATCCTCTATGAGCTTGTTATTTTTTTCAAAAACGCTTGTATTTTTTGTACTATAAATATGTTTTTTGTATAAAAAAACAAGTTTTCTTATATATCTAATGCATTTATCCATTTTTTTTCTTACTTTCTTTGTTTAAATATCTTTAAAAAAATAAACAGCTAAAATACATTATCAAAATACGTTTTTTGATATATCATTTTTAAAACTGTTTATTATTTTTATTTTTTAATTTTATTTAAATATATATCATGTATTTTTTTATTTTCTTTTATGTAATTTAAAGATTTTAAAAGTTCACTTAAATCAACATTGTTTTTTTTATATTTTTTATGAGCAATATATTTATTATAAAACTTTCTAAGTTTTTTTAATTTTTCATCTTTCATATCTAATTTTTTTATCTCTTCTCTCATTCCGGATTGTGACATTTGTCCAATTAATAAATATATTTCTTCTTTAATTTTAGTTATGTCATTTAATTGTTTATTTAATAAATTTTTATGTTCATTAATTAACAAGTTTTTATCATAGTTATTTAAATCAAATAGTTGTAAAAATGAATAATCTAAATTAGAATTGATTTTATAAAGACTTGCTAGTTCTTTGATATTTTCTAAAATTTTAAACATTTCTTCTAAAGATTTTATATCTCAGTTAATATTTTGAATATTAGTATTTTTAACAATAAACTCTAAACCTAATTTGGCAATTTCAACACTACTTTTAATTGATAAAATCTTATTGATAATATTACCATTTAAAACTAAATCATTACTTATATTTAATAATTTAATTATTGTTTTATTTTTTATTTCATTAAAAAGATTTTTTTCATAAATATTTAATAATAAATTTTCAAATAGCTTTTGATGTATTTTATCACTATAATCAAAGCTTTTATCAATAATTCAATAGTTATTAAACTTTTCATAGATTTTGACTACTTTTACAAAATCATCATATAAAACTATTGAGTTTCCATCAATACTAAATATTAATCTATTTTTTAATGAGTCTAAATCTTTTTGACTTAATAAATTATATTTTTCGTTATCTTCAAATTCATTAATAGTAAATCCACTAATATCAAGGTTTTTATTATTTTCAATACTTTGTTCAAAAGTTTGTTTATCAATTTCAATATATTTATTTTGTCGATTATTAATCCTAATTTTAACAGTACTGTTTTGGATTATAAAATCATAATTATCAACTATTATTTCTACTTCATCAATTCCATCATAATCTGATCTAACATATTCTTCATTCTTAGTAAAAATATTTGATAAAAATTGTTCATCTTTAAATATTTCTCCTTCAAAAATTTCATTATTAAATTCTGTTATATTAAATTTTAAATAGTAATTAAAGGTTAAAGGATGAATCATCTTAACAGGGATTAATGATTGATTTATGATTTTTTGTAAATCTTCTTTTGTATATCTATTTTTCATATCTTTATAAAGGTCTAATAAAAAATAATACATACTTCCCTTCCCAGTTAAAGATTCAATAAAATTATTACTATTTTTTTCATTAGTTTCATTTAATAATAATGAAGCTATTAAGTAAGTATCTAGGCTTGTTTTTTCAAATTTATTTGTAATTATTTTTAATTTTTTATTAGCTTTTTGTAATTCTAATTTCGCTGTCCCTTGTATCATTTAAGATTTCTCCTTCTGTAGTGATTTTTATTTTTAAACCTTTATCTTCAATATAACTAATTATTTCGTTTAGATACTTTCTTTTTGAATTGTTTGGTGATTTCATTTCTAATTTTTTTAGGTTTGTAGAACCAAAAATAAATAATTTATCTCTAGCTCTTGATAAAGCAACATTTATTCTTCTAAAATCAACTAAAAAACTTTTTTTAGTTACATCAACAACAACTGTACTTACAAGCACTATGTCTGTTTCTCTTCCTTGAAATGCATCAACTGTATCGATTTCAAAATTTTTAAAAGATTTTTTAACTTCATTAATTAATTTATTATTTTCTTTAATAAATTTTTTTAATTGATCTTTATAAGAAAAAATAATACATAAACTTACTTCTTTTTTGTTTAAACAACTTTTATAAATCTCTTTTAAGATAATTGCAATTGATTTACATTCTTGCACATTTATTCTTGATGTAGATCCAGGTAAACTAGTGTCAGTTGCATTTAAAGAATCTATAAAAAATATATCTTTATTATTTAAATCAATATTTTTATTATTATCAAAATATACTTTTTTATCTTCAATTCCATTTCTTCTACCTATTAATTCATTGTCATAAAACACGTTGTATGAATTAAATATTTGTGGTGTTGATCTATAATTTTCATTTAACAATACCAATCTTTCACTTTGTTTAGCTTTTAAAATAGTTTTAGAAAAAATTGATTCTTTATAAGTTTTTTCTAATTTATCAAACATATCTTCATCATATGAACTTAAATGTTTTACTTGATCTTTTGAAAATTCTAATAATGGAGCTAATTGATAATCATCTCCCACTAAAATTATTTTATTTACATAAGGTAAGTATCTTAAAACTTCTGTTATTGGACATTTAGATACCTCATCAATTATTAATCAATCATAGCATTCAAATAACTCTAATCCTTTTTTTCCAGATATAGCTGTTGTTGTAGTTGTTGCTCCAGTTACAAAATAATCATTATTATTGTTAATAGTAAAGTTAATAACTTCTTCACCTTTATATTTTTTTATATCTTTTATAATTTTATTGGCTAACAACTTATCATTAGTTTCATTTAATCATTTTAATAAATTTAACCCTCAAGTTCTATATAAAGTTTTATCAATCATTTCTTCGCTATATTTATTTATTTTGTTTGTAATTCTTTTTGGAATTATTGGGTCTTTATTTTGAACTAACTTATCTAATACATTATCAATTGCAACATGCGTTTGAGAAGAAATAATAACTTTTTGTTTTAATTCTTTTGTAATATATTGAACAATTGAGTTAATAACATGGGTTTTTCCAGTTCCTGGAGGTCCTTTTATCAAAGTGATTGGAGAACCATCAATTGCTTTTAAAAAGGCTTGTTTTTGTGAATTGTTTAATTCTTTTGTATATGATAATACTTCATCATTAACTATTAAATTATCATGGTAATTTGGAATTTGACTATCACCAATTAAATATTCAATAAGTTCAATAGCGCTTCCACTATTTCCTTGATTTATTAGCTTTAACGAGTTATTAATTGATTCAATTTTTATTTGTTGTCCTCTGTCATATAAATTAATATATTTATAATTTAATTCTTCTTTAGAAATAATATATATGGTTAAATGTTTTTCTTCTTCTAATATATTTATTACTTCTATTTCCATGATATTTTTATTGTTGATATTATCAATTAATTCTAAATTACTAACAAATAAGTTGTCTTTTTGCTTTGTTAATTTGTTATAAATTTTATTATTATCTAATACTTTAATGCCTAAAATATTTAAAACATTATTTTTTAATTCATTATTTAATCTATCAAAAACATTTTCTGGTATTAAATAACCTATTATTGTTTTTGAGTTATCATAAAAAGGTTTAAACTCATTAAATTTATCTAGTAATTTATTATTATTATCAAAAATTTCTTTATTTTCAATAGAAATAAATTTTAAAGGTTTTGATATAGATTCAATTTTATAATTATCATTATTATTAATTTCATTATATAAAGTTTTATAAAAATCAAATACTTCCATAAATTCAGAAAATTGACCGATATTAAATTCAAACTTATTACTTTTAGATAATCTTGTTAAAAACATTCTTGCTTCTTCTATTGAACTTGGGTTTAAATTGTTAATTGCAATATTTTGTTTTACACCTTTAATTGTATTATAGTCAAGATCTTTTATTAATCTGTATCTATATACAAAAATTTCTGCACCAAATGGTTTTACAAAAGAACATCTAATGTGACAATATAATATAAAAACTCCAAGATTTGTATTTGATATAAGTTCTACATTTTTTATTTCTTTTAATTCTCTTTCATCTCTATTATCAAGTATGATTTCTAACTTTTTTGTTGTTAGTTTAAATTCATTTTCATCTGACTCTTTAATAAAATTTAAATATTGACTAAAAAATCCATCTTCTACAAGTTTTTCTAAAACTTTTAATTTAACTATTAAGCTCATATTTTTGCCTTTCTTTATCCAGTGTTTTTTCAATAATTTTGTTTTTTTTATACTTGTATCATTTTGTACTATTACTTTTTTTATTTATATATATCTTTTTGTTAGTTTTTATTTTTCTAAATCTCGTGTAGTTTGGCTCATCTTCTAATCTCTTTAAAAATAATTCTTTCCTACTTCTTGTTCTTGATTCTGTAAAATAAATATCATTAGTAAATTGATATTCTAATTTACAAAATTCTTCATAACAAATAATTTGGGGAATTTCTAAGCATCAATCTTTGTGATCTTTTTTTATACCTCTTTTTTTTAACGCTAAAGTGCTAGCGTGTTTTTTGTTATAAGCAAAAACAGGTATATAAATAGGTAAAAATTTATCTCTACCAACATGACCAAACTTACATTTAACTTTGTAATATTTTTTTATAAAAATACCTCTTTTTTTAAATAAAACAGGTATTTCAAAAAACTAATTATTGATATTTTATAAGGTGTACAACCTACTAAGATATTTCTACCTTTTTGGATGTATGAACTTATTTAAAAGTTCCTTCGTTTTGCATAAATATAATAACATAAAAAAATAAAAGTAAACTAAAAAGTTTACTTTTTTTCTAAATTAGTGGATGTACACCTTATATTTTGCAAAACGAAGAAGTACACCCGTGGTTTTAACGTTTTGCATAATAATTATATCAAATTATAGTAATTAAAATAATGTTTAAAAATAAACTGATAAAAAGTTATTTTTTAAATATACTTTGTCAAGTATACAAAATGTTTTTTTATAAGAATACGTCAAAATTATTGGAAGTATTTTTTTTATGTGGAATTAAACCGATATAAGCATATGACGGAGGTCCATTATGTTTAATCATTATTTTTGTATATTTATAAAACTTAAATATGCAAACTTTTTGTTAAACGGTATATAAGTGACATCTGTAACTCATAACTCATTTTTTGAGTATAAAGATTAATTTCTATTAACATGATTAGGACCGTGTGTTATTTTTTTGACTTCTTTAGGTTTTCTATTCATTTTTTTTAATTCTTATAACTGAATATAATTTAAATATTTTCATAATTCTAGCTATCTTAGTTTGACTTGCACAATTCCATTATTACTTAAAACTATTTTTATTCTTGGCGACCCATAAATTTCATTATTTTTTATAAAAATCTCTTTTATTTTAGAATCTAAATTCATATCTACTTTTAAGTTAAATTATGACTTATTCTTTTTACAACAGATATAATAAATAGCTCTGATATATTTAATAATTTACATAAAGAAAAAATTGTATATTTATTTTTATATTTATCTATTATTTGTAATAATTAATTATTCTTTTTCTGAATCATCCATTAGTTCATTGAACTTTTTTAAAACCTTATTCTACATTTCTAATCATTTTATTTTTTGTTAAGTTCAGCGATTTTTTTATCTTTTGTATCTTTTGAATTAGTTCTAATTTTTCCGTTATGTTTGTTGCTTTTTCCTGTATTTGAAATAAGTGATTCATCACCATAAACTTCTCAATCTAAATACATTCTTCTAATTGTTGAATATGATATGTTGTAAGTTTTTGATAAATCTCTAAAAGATAAATTTTGCTTAAAGTACTTATTTATTAATTCTTTTTTAGTATCAAAATCTAGTATATTTGATTTGTTTCCTTTTAAATTTGCCATATAAAAAATTCTCCTTGTATAATTTTATGTTTTTTTTAACATAATGTATACTTAGAGAATTATATTTAAAAATATTATATTTAAAATATTTGGTTTAATTCTTCATTTATATAATAGGTTACAACAATAGAATATAGTATAGAATACTTTATATATCGACAAAAATCAAAAGATATTCCAGATAATGATTTTTTTTCAACAATAGTTGCTGCTACTTGATTAAACTGATCTGTGTTGTAAAAATATGTTATCCTACTTCTGTGAGTTATTTCGTTTCTTTTTTCATATAAGTAATATGTATAAAATTCTGAAATATCGTACTTTAATTTAAATTTTTTGTACAGTACTGAATAAAAAGAAAAACTTTTAATTACAGTTTTTTTGTTAGGGTTAAAAAAATAATAAAGATTTTCTTTTTTTACTACATTTTTGTTAACATCATCAAATATTCTTTTTTTATCGTTTTCCAAAGTTTCTAGTATAATTTTGTAGAGAAAAGACATTTTATCTAAATTGTTCAAAATAGATATAAATATATTTTCAAGTTCTATAAAATTATGATTTAAAAAATCTATATTTTTATTAATATCTATAGATTTAAGTTTATTTAATAGTCAATTTAAAAAAGTATAAGTTTCTAGAAATATTAAATTATTTTTATTTTTTTCAAGCGATATAGACCAATGATCGACAAGTTTTACAACATCTATTTCGTAAATGTTGATATTTTTTTCAAATTCTTCTATTGTTTTTAAATATAAGATATATTCGCCGTTATACTCGCCATTTACATCAAATAAATCTTCAATTTTTTTAATTTCGGTATTTAATTTTATACAATAAATAAAATAATCAACAATTTCAGCAGTAATATACATTATTTTTTTCCTTTTAAAATATTATGTTTAATATTTTTTTATATAAATATTATAAATCAAAAATAATTATAATTTCTTTTTTAATCTAAATATACTTTGACAAGTATACAAAATGTTTTTTATAAAAATACTTTAAAATTATTTAAAGTATTTTTTTGTGTGGAATAAAACAGATATAAGCATATGCTGGAAGTCAATTATGTTTAATCATTAATCTTGTATAGTTATAAACTCTACATAATTATTTATTATCTTTTTTAGATTGATAAATTATTTTGTTTTAATTTAGTTTTTTATTCTTCTTTTAATGAAGAGAAAAAGTTTCACACATTGCATTATCAATAGAGTTACCATTTCTAGATAATAATATTATCATATTATTTTTTTAGCATATCGTCTTGCAAATACAAATGTGTACTGAACTCGATTATCAGAATGAATAATTAGTTTTTTAAATATATCTTTTCTATGTAGCGAAGCTTTATCTAGTGATTTTTTATAAATATCTATATTGTTTTTTAAAGATACTTTATGACCGATTATAAATCCAGTATTTGCATCTTTTATAACACTTAAATATGCAAACTTTTTATTAAACTATATATAAGTAACATTTGTAACTCATAACTCATTTTTTGAGTATAAAGCTCAATTTCTATTAACATGATTAGGACCGTGTGTTATTTTTTTGACTTATTTTGGATTTCTTTACATTTTCTTTATTCTTGTAACTAAATATAATTTAAATATTTTAATAATTCTAGCTATCTTAGTTTGACTTACCATATTGCCTTTATTATTTAAAATTATTTTTATTATTAGTTCACTATAAATTCCATTGTGCTCTATAAAAATATCTTTTATTTTATAAGCTAAATTCATATCTAATTTTAATTATTGTATTTTGACTTATTTTTTTGTATCAACGATAATAACTAGCTCTAGTTATATTTAATAATTTACATAAAGAAAAAATTGCATATGTATTTTTATATTTATCTATTGTTTTGTAATAATTAATTATTCCTTTTTTGAACCCTCCGTTAGTTCATTGAACTTTTTAAAACCTCATTCTCTATTTCCAATCATTTTAATTTTTTGTTAAGTTCAGCGATTTTTTTTGTCTTTTAGATCTTTTGAATTAGTTCTAATTTTTCCGTTATGTTTGTTGTGTTTTCCCGTTTTTGAAATAAGTGATTCACCACCATAAACTTCTCAATCTAAACACATACTTCTAACTGTTGAATGTGATATGTTGTAAGTTTTTGATAAATCTCTAAAAGATAAATTTTGCTTAAAGTACTTATTTATTAATTCTTTTTTAGTATCAAAATCTAAAATATTTGACTTGTTTCCTTTTAAATTTGTCATATAAAAAATTCTCCTTGTATAATTTTATGTTTTTTTTAACATAATGTATACTTAGAGAATTATATTTATTTATAATATGAATACTTTTTTATATAAATATCACTTTTTATAATGTAAAACTTTTATTTTTAAATTATTTTCTTTAATATTTTTAGGTATTGTTTTTTTATTGGAGTAATAATAAATTATTTCTAGATTAAATTCCACGTTAAGTAATTTTAGTTCTTTAATTATATGTTGATCATTTTCCAAAGAAATACCAAATAACTCTATAATAATTTTGTTTTTTTTATTATCTTTTTCAAAAGATTTTGCAGCATAATATTTAATTTTTTCAAAAAAATCATTTGTAACTTTTTTTCATATAAATTTACTTGAGGATTTGGAGAATTAGAATTTATCCCTGGACTACCATTGATTTCAAGGTTAATTAAGAATTTAGAATTAGAGTGTAGTGTAACATAAAAACGCATATTTTCTTTTTTCAATATTATATACAAGTAGTGTATTGAATCTGTAAAATTAGTGGTTCCTAATATATTATAATCATTTTCAATTGAGTCATTTTTTATTTTTGAAAAATGACTCTTGATTTTATCATTTTTTAAAAATCTTACTCTTTTGAAATAGGAAAAAGATATAAAATAAATGACGATATCTTTATATTTTTCACTTATATTATCATCTATAAATTTTTTCAAATCATTTAGAAAAAACTCTTCAATATTAATTTTATTTTTTAAAAACTGTGAATTTTTAATAAAATTTATAGATAATTCTATAGATTCTTTAGCATTATAGAAATCAATATCATCGTATTTTCTATTTTGAGAATAAAAAAGTATCGATTCAACTGTTTCATCAAAATTGATTTCATAATTAAAATTTTTAAAATATTTTAATATTTCATCATTATATTTTAAAATTGTTGCATCTATGTTTGCATCAAATCCATTTCCAAATAATAAAACCTTATAATTCATAGTATAATTATAAAACATTTTAAAACAATTATTGTTAATAAAAATTAATTAGTTATTGACAGTTATGAATAACAAGCGATTATGTCACAAGTAAAATATACTTGGAGAAAAAAACTATAGAAATTAAATCTAAGTTTTTATTAAAAAAACTCTTATAATCTTAAATAAACCAGTTATATTAAACTGGTTTATTTGTTATTCTTATTTATTGTAAATAAAAGTCTAAATTGTATTTACAATTAAATCTTTCTTATAAATATAATGACTATTTAGAGTATTTTTTAATAGCTGAGTCCATATATTTTTCAACTAGATCATAAACTGAACTACTAAAATATTCTTTTATATATTCTTTCATCTCTTTTAATCTTTTTACTAAATCATTAGCTGTTTTTATAGCTCTAAAACTATCATAATCAGGTAATAAATTTTCATCAATTTTACATATTTCATAATCCATTACATATAAATCTACTCCTAGTTTTATATAAGATACTACATCAGAATCACTTGCTTCTTTATCGTTAATTTTTTTCAAATAATCATTAAATTTTTTATACTTTTCTTTATATAATTCTACTTTTTCTTTAATATTTTTACTGTTAACTTCAGTTTCTTTTCCAGGACCAGAACTACTTTCTTGATTACATGAAATTACAACACTTGATACTGAAGTCATAAGACTAGTAGATGCTAATAATGTTAATATTTTTTTCATTTATTTTTCTCTTTTTACACATATCAATATAACAAAAAAAAAAAAAAACAAGATTTATTAAATTTAAAGAATAATTATTGTTTACATCATTTTTTTATGTTATTTATTATTTTTAATATTTAGATTATTGATAATATATTTGTAAGTATTGTATACTAATCATTTGCATTAATGGTTTTTTACTTTATATAACCACTTAAAGTGGTATAATCAAAAATAAAGAAAAAGGTGAAATAGTATGGGGTTAAGTGAAGAAATTTTAAAATTTATTAAAGATAATAATATTGATATTAGTGATAACAATTTATGAAGCTTATTTTAAAAAACTAAAAGATAAAGAATTAACAATCTTATTAGTGTATAAAGATCTATTATAATCTTTTGAAAATTGTATTATAAGCAACAAAATTTTTTTAAATATATAAATTTAAAATTTACTTTAAAAAATAAATGAGTACAAAAAAAATAATAACTTTAAATAAGGAGAAAAAATATGAAAGAAAAATGAAAAGGAAAAAGATTAACTGAATTATTAAAAGATAAAGATTTTTTAAATGCTACTGAAGAAGAAATAAAAGAAGTTGCAAATGATAGTGTTCTTTGTAAATTTATTAATGAAGATGTTGAGATAATTTTAAAAGAATCTGATGAGTCAATAAAAAGAACAAAAGAGTTAATAAAAAGTACAAAAGAGTTAATAAAAAGTACAGAAGAATTATTAAAAGAATCAAAACAAAGAAGAATAGAAATGAATTTAGAATGAGATAGATTTTGTAAAAAGTGTGAAAAAATATTTGAAGGTAAAAATTTTTATGATGCTTAGTTTATTGAAAACACTGGTCTGCTCCCCTATTCACTTGTTTAATTGTTATGAATTAGTTATTTAAAGAATTTAATTGATTTTTAAAAATTTGATATAATATAGTTATTAAGAAATAAGGAGAAAAAAATATAACGAAAAATCAGAAAGGAAAAAGTACTTTTATTGTCAAAAATTTATTTTAGACGTTTATATTAATGTATCATTTTTTGTTAACTAATCGCTAACGCTAAATAATGAATAATGATATAAACAATTAATGCTTTATATTTTTAGAATTTTCTAAAATTAATGAAGTTACTATATCGTTAAATTCTTCTTTATTATCTTCTAATCATTTTTCTATTTCTTGTTGTTTTTTTAAAAACTTTTTAGAATGGTATTTACATAATATTTCTTTAAAATTAGTGTAATCTAATAATTCATTATTTTTATTTACTACCTTATATGAAAAGTTTTTACATTTTTTTATAGTGCATTTAAATTTTTTAATAAAAATTTGTTCATCACAATCATCACATTTTACAAATTTATTATTAATATCATTATGTTTACAATTTTTCATATTTTTCTCCTGAATTAATAATACTAAATTTTTATATCGTTAAAAAACATTAAATTAATTTAAATAAATATATTTAAAAAAAATCTAATAAAAACATAATTTATTATGATTATTTAAGTTTATTTTCGGTTAACATGTAGTAATATTTTTTATTAAATCTTTCAAAAAGAAAAACCTCTCCACAATCAAGTATATCTATTTTTCATGTATTTAAAAATTGTTTAAATTTATTGGAGTTTATTTGTTTTAAATTTTCAAATAAATCACTTTTTAAAAAATTATATGCTTTTTCAATACTGTTAAAAATAGAGTCAATAGCTAGACTTATTTTATTATCTTCTTCAATAACAAGAATTCTTAATACATATATATTCATTTAAATCTTCCTATCTTTATTTTTATTTTACTAAAATTAGCGCATATTTGAAGCTTTTTATAAAATAATATACAAAAAAGAAATCACACTAATTTAAAGTGCGATTTAATGTATATTTTATTTTATTAATTTAAATCTATAATTCATTTGCATTATTTTCAATTAAATTTTTATATCAATAAAAACTGTCTTTTTTATATCTTTTACATTCTTTTAAATCAAAATCTTCTCTATCAACATAAATAAAACCATATCTTTTTTTTACCCCTTCATGTGTTGATACTAAATCAAATGCACTTCATGGATTATATCCAATAATATCTATATTATCTTGTAAAATAGCTATTTTCATTTGTTTTATATGTTCTTTATAGTATTTAATTCGATATTGATCATGTATTTGATAATTATTGTCAATTTTATCATAACCACCAATTCCGTTTTCTGTAATTAGCAAGGGTAAGTTGTATCTATCATATAGTTCTCTTAAAGTATTTCTAAATCCTATAGCATCAATTTCTCATCCAAAATCTGTTTTGTTTAAATTATCATTTTTAACTTGTTGATACATACCTTTTACACTTTTGATTTTTTGTTGACTTGGCATTTCATCAAATAACTTATCACTAAATGGAAATATTGCAGTTGATGATGTGTAATAATTAAATGCTATAAAATCTGGTTTTGCACTATTAATTTCATTCATTTCTTCAATTGTATATTCAAACATCGAGTTATTTTCTCTTAAATAGTTTAAAACTAGTTTGTTATATCTACCAAATACACAAGTATCTAAATAAAATCAATTTCTCATAACTTTCATATTAAATGCTGCAAGATTATCAATTGGTTTGCTTGTTCCAGGATATACACAAGCAATATTTGGTGCGGGACCTATTTTTGAATTTGAAAGTGTTTTATGACATAGATTAATAACTTTTGCTTGAGCTACCATCATATTATGATTTATTTGATATAAATATTTTATTTTATTTTCAGTTTCAGGGATTTTAATACCCACTATTTCACCAAATAAAATCATTATATTTTGTTCATTAATTGTTAATCAATGATTGACTCTATCACCAAAGTTTTCAAATAAAATTTTAGAATAATTTAAGAAATCTTCAATAATATTTTTATTATGTCATCCACCATCTTTATCTAATTTATCAGGTAAATCGAAATGATAAATAGTAACAATCGGTGTAATATTATATTTAATAAGTTCATTTATAAGGTTGTTATAAAATTCTAAACCTTTTTTATTAATATCACCTCTTCCATTTGGTAATATTCTTGTCCATGATATTGAGAATCTATATGATTTTAACCCTAACTCTGACATCATTTTTACATCTTCTTTTCACTTATTATAGTGATCTGAAGCTACTTCAAAATTTGTTGTGCCTTCTGGATAGTTATTTCTTACATCTTGTACAGAAAGACCTTTTCTATCAGCATTATAACCACCTTCAAATTGATAAGCACTAGTAGAAGCACCTCATAAAAAATTATCATTTATTTTTTTTGGCATTTTTTAAGTTCTCCTTACTCATTAAGTTAAGATACTCTTTTTTTGAATAATCAATATTCATAGGTTCAGCTATTGCAAATGATATATCAATTGAATATAAAGAGTTTCAATAATTATTATAAAAAGTTTTTAATATAGAATTATCATTCACATTTATTTTGTTAATAAAATTATTAATTTCTAATAAACTATTTTTGTTGAATTCACTTACAATGATTTCTGACATTTTATTTTTTTCTTCTAAAACTTTTATTTGTTGTACTATAATTTCATATTTATCTGATAATTTTAATTTATTATATTTAGTTGCGAGTATATTAAATTTATCAAGATTCTTATATTCGTATTTTTTTGCCTTGTTATACTTTTTTTCTTTTTTATTTTCAAATTTGTTTATCATTAATTGTTTTTTTAATTCTTTTTTTTGCAACTCTATTAATGATTTTTCATATTCTTTGTAACTAGGAATAAATTTTTTAATAACTTCATATTTGTTTTTTAACTCATTTTCATAGTTTTTTAATTCACTATCACTTAAATTTAAGTTTCTTTTTAAAACTTGTAGCAATATTTTGTTATTTTCTTTATATCCAATATGTTCAAATTTTCTATCTTTAAAAAACAATAGTGTAATTAAAAGAGCAAATACTAAAGCTACCAATCCAGAAATAACACCAAACGCTGTACCTCAACCGAGTTCTAGTCCCATATAAGACATAATACCTGTTCCTGTTCTTCTATATTGTTCAACTTTTAAAAATCCCGCTAATATTCCTCCTACTAGTCCACCTAAACAACCATATAAAAAGGGTTTAATTTTGGGTAAATTAACTCCATAAACAATGGGTTCTGTTATTCCAAAAATAGCACCAGGTAAAGCTGCAAAAACCGCTTGTTTAGTTTTTTGATTTTTTGTTAATATAGCAACAGCAATAACAGCTCCAATTTGACCCATTATTCCAATTTGACATGCAGCATACATAGCAGAAGGATCTCCAACGTTCATCGGAAGTGTAATTACAGCTATAACAGCAACATGAGTTCCAGTTAATATTAATGGTTGTCAAATCATTGCAAATATACCCATACCTAATCCAAATGGAATTTTACCTAATAGAATTACAAATTTAGCAATTAGTTGTTCAATAATTCTAAATAATGGTCCTACAGTAAATAACATTGTTACAAAAACTATTAAAAACACTAAGGCTGGTCTAAACACAATATCAACAGATGTTGGCATTCATTTTTTTATTCATTTATCTATAAATACAAGTAAAATACCAGCACATATCATAGGAAGCACTGTTCCCTCATATGTTTTTATAGTGATTGGATTATCAAATATAGTAAATAAAGTTCAACCATTACCAAATAAGTATCTACTAGATAAAGCGATTCCTAATCATATCGCTAGTCAAGGATCGCCTTTAAAGTATTTAACAGTACTAGATAAAAATACAATACCAACTAATTCTATACCTACTTTTGACATTATATACATGAGTGCACTAAATAAGTCTAGCTCCATAATTGATTGACCTTGTGCTGGGTTTACAATTACTTTTGATATAACAAGAATTGCTTGTATACCACTAATTACACCAGTTCCAATTAATATTGGAACTGTAGGAAAAACTATGGCAGTTATAGCACCCATAATTTTCTTTTTAACTGGTGTTTTATTTATTTTTTTTGTACTTTTGATTTCGTTAGTTTCACGATCTTCAATAATTATTTGACATTCATCTTTTACTTTATATACCTCTCCCCCAATAATTATTTGAAGTTCTTCACCATTTCAGTTTATACCTTTAGTAAGTTCTATTTTTTTAATAGCTTTTTCATTTACTAAATTTTTATTTATAATTTTAAATCTTAATCTTGTCATACAATTATGACATAAACTTTGATTACTTCTTCCACCAATAGCTGCTAAATATTCATAAGCAATTGTTTTATATTTACTTTCTCTTTTTTCTAAAATAACTTTCTTATTGTCAATTGGTTTTTGCTCTTTTAATTCATACTCAACTTCATAAATTAACTCACCTTTTTTAACTATTTTATTTATATTTTTATAGGTGATTTTAAAAGTTTTAAAATTACTAGTATCAACTAATATTGGAGTAGATCTACTCATTTTTTTTGAATCTATCAAGTTTCAATCAACATTTATTAATTGTTCATTCAACAAAATTTTTTCACCTTGTTTTTTTAATAATTTAAAAGGTTTACCTTCTAAATTAACAGTTTCTAATCCGATATGCATTAAAACATTAACATTATTACTACTAAAATAAAAAGCATGTAATGTATCTATTATTAATTCTATTTTCGATTCATATAGTGGTGAATAAATCAAATTTGAATTTGGTTCAATAAATACACCTTCACCTAAAGCTTTGCTAGAAAAAGCAGAATCACTTATTTCTTCAATTTTTTTAACATATCCTTCAACAGGTGCATATATCTGTATTTTTTCCATACTTTCTCCTTTCATAGTAGAATTTTTTCTACTATGAGTTAATATTAAAGGAAAAAATTATTTAAAGTATATTTTTGAACTTGTTTATTATTTATAAATATGTTTAGTGATTTTAAGTATTAAATTAGTTAATATGAAATTAATTTGCCCTATTCTTAAAAAACTTCTAACCTCACTATTATATTGAGATAAAGATTTAATAAGTAAAATATTACTGGTGTCATTATTTTTATATTTAATCTTTTCAAAGTGAGAGTCTGTTACTATAAATAATGATCTTAATTTATTTTCAAATGCATAATCAATATTTAATAAAATTTCTTCTATCTCTAACCCAGTTAGTATAAAAAAAGTTAAATCATTTTCTTTTAGTTTTTTAATAAATGTTGATTCGATTTTTCTTTGTTGGAAATAAAAAGTTTTTATATGCATATTTAAATAATTAGCAAATAAACCTATTTGTTTATAGTCATCTTCACTCGAACAAACTATTAAAACTTTTTTAGATATTAAAATTTCTTTTTTGAAAAAGTTTAATTTCTCATTTAATAAATTTATATCAAAAAGAGAATTTATTTTTATTATTTCCTCTACATCATTAATCAAATTTTTGTTTTCATTTTTATTAATGCCATAAAATTCCAACTCAGCCATTAGTGAATGGATCATCTCACCATAACCTTCATAACCGAGTTTTTTTGAAAATAATGTTAAAGTAGATTTTGAAATATTTAATTTAAAAGCAATTTCTTTTGATTTATAAAATATTTTATTTTCAGCGTTTTTCTTAATAAATTCTGCGATATGATAATCTAAGGTTTTTTCTTTTAGCTTGATAATATTTTTTAACTTTTCTCTAATTCTCATATTTAACCTTTCAATTTAGTAAATTCTTATTCAAATTTAATATATGTATTAAAATAAATAAGGAACTACAATTATTTCAAAAAAACTTTTTTATTTAATAGATATACTATTTATTTAAAAATATATGAATAATAACAAGCAATTATGTCACAAGTAAAATATACTTGGAGACAAAATTATAAAAAAATGAAATTAGACATAATAAAGCAAATAAAATTAAAAGCTATAAAAGGTTTAATTTACAACTAACATTTTTATTAAAGGTTACTTGATTTAAAAATTAACTCAATCGTTATTTGATTAGTTGATCTTTTATTTCTATATGTAATTAAAATAAATTTTTATAATAAAATTTTTAGATAATACTTATTTAAAAAATAATAGACCAGTCTTCAACCGGTCTACTTATTTTGATAATATTTCTTATAAAGCTTTAGTTATTTTACTTTTAATAAGAAAATTATTTATATAATTTTTTATTAATTTTTAAATTAAGATAAAAGAATAAATTTATTAGAGCAAAATGTCTTAGAACATGGTGTGAGTCGTCATAATTAAAACTTAATAAATGTTTATTTTGATAATTATTATCATAAATTTTATTAAACTTAAAGTAAGTTGTTATTAAATAAGTATTTTTAATTTTTTTATTTATTATTTTTTTAATATACAAAGAAGCCAAATTTTTAAAATCACTTTCAGATATAATTATTAATTTTATACATTTATTATCATCAAAGTAGGATTCTAAGTCTAAATAATCTAACTCTATTTTAACTACTTGACTGGAGATATTTTGCTCTTGTAATACTTTTTGAAAATAACTTACTGAGTCTAAATTTTGTCAAGAAGATAAAATCTTTATTTTTTTTTGTAATAAAATATTTTTTATTAATGAATCTAAAAAACTTTTACTTTGATTAACTCAATTATTCATACTTTTAATAGTTTCTAATTCTTTATTGATTTTGTTCTTTTTAATTTCTTCTTTTGCTTTTAATATTGTTTTTTCATATTCAAGTTTTAATTTAAAAATAAGTTCACGATAACCACTACATCCAGTTTCTTTTGCAAAACGAGTAACTGTTGCTTCTGAAACAAAACATTCTTTTGAAAAATCTTTTTCGCTTTTAAATTCTCCGGTTAAAAACATATTTAATAATTTTTTACTTATAATATGTTTTATTGTATTTTTTTCATCTTTTGACATTTCATCAATTTTTTCATATATATTCATAAATTTATCCTTCAATTTTTTAATAATATTTTTTTAACTTATCAATATTTGGAAGTAAATTTTAAGTTAATATTTTTATAAATCTATAAATTTTTAATTACAAATCAATTTTGTTTGATAGATTATTGTAAATGGTTTTTTAAATACTTTTGAAATCAATAATAGCTATTTTTTTTATATCTTTTTTTTGAACCATTACCATTATCATCTTGATCAACATATATCAATCCATATCTTTTTGACATTTCATTACTTGCAGATGAAACAACATCGATTGGTGTTCAAGTTATGTATCCAAACACGTTAACTCCATCATTAATTGCATTTTTTAATTCTTTTAAATGTAATTCTAAATAGTTAATTCTTCTATCATCTTTTATTGTTAAATCTTTTTCAAGCTTATCATTTATACCTATTCCATTTTCTGCTATAAACAAAGGTAGTTTGTATCTATCTCACAAATCATTTAATGTTATTCTTAACCCAATTGAATCTATTTGTCATCCTCATTCACTTTCATTTAAATATGGATTTTTTTCAAGTTTAAAAAGATTAGCTTCTGATGTTAAATTTTTATTTAAAGAATTAACTCCACTCATATAATAACTAAATGATATAAAATCAATTTTATTTTCTTTAATCAATTCAAGTTCAGACTCATCAAAAGCAATATTAATGTTATTATCAATAAAATATTTTAACATATAAGTTGGATACTCACCCTTAGCCATTAAATCATAATAAAAATAAACTTTTTTTTCTTGCTCTTTTAAATTATATAAAACATTTTCAGGTTTACAATCTAGTGAATAACAAGTTGCTTGAGCTAACATACAACCCATTTGAAAGTCTTTGTTAATTTTTTTTGCTATTTTAATAGTTTTTGCATTTGCAACAAATTGATTATGTAAAGCTTGATAACAACTTTCTAATAAATTATCTTCTTTGTCTGCAATTATTCCAGCACTTACAAAAGTTGTAAAAATAGTAGCATTGATTTCATTAAATGGTATTCAATATTTTACAAAATCTTTAAGCTCATTTAATACTACACTTGCATATTCAGTAAATAAACTAATAACTTTTTTATTTTTTCATCCTCCATATTTTTGAACAATTTTATAAGGTAAATCAAAATGAGAAATTGTAACAATGGGCTCTAGATTAAATTTTTTACATTCTTTTATAATATTCTTATAAAATTTTATTCCCTTTTGACATACCTTGCCATCATCAATATTTGGAATTATTCTTGATCAAGAAATTGAAAATCTAAAAGCATTCATTCCCATATCTGCAATTAACTTAATATCTTCTTTATATCTATGATAAAAATCTATTCCTTCTCTTTTGGGAAAGTATAAATCTGACTCATTTTGTAAAGCGTAGTCAATTTTTTTTGAACTAGTTGTTTTTAAATTTGTTATATCTTTTCGATTTTTTACATCTTCAAAATATTTTAAATCAGCTACAGTTAAAGATTTTCCATTAATATTATAAGCACCTTCAACTTGTGGCGCAGAAACACCACCTCCAATTAAAAAGTTTTTAGGAAACATGTTCTTTAACCCTCTTTTTATTCAAAGTTAATAAATTATTTTTACACTCAGTTAAATCAAAATGTATATCTAGAGAGTGAATTGAGTTAAAGTAATTGTTCATAATATTTTCAAGATTTTCATTTTTAATAAAGTATTTATTCAACGTATTTTTTATTTTATTAAGCATTAAAACTTGTAAGCCGCTTAATGTTTTTAAAGCTTCTTGATAACTATTTAAAAAGTTTTGCTTAATATTTAAATAATTTTCAAGTTTTGCATCATTTTTAATTTTTTTAATTTTTATTTCTAAATTATTCATTTTAATTGAGTTGTTAATTGCAAAATCTTTTTTGTTTTCTAATTTAATAATATCTTCGTTTTGCTTATCTGTTAAAATATTAATCTTAGAATCCATTCTAGAGTATTTTGATAATTTTTTTTCTATACTTTTAATCAACATTTTATCTTGTTTTGTAAATTTAAACTCTTTGTTTAAATCATTTAATAATTGATTATTTTTATCATTAATTATAATTTTATTTAATTTCATAAATTTTACAAAAATTTTGTTAACTTTTTTAGTTGAATGATTTTCTTCAAGTCTTTCTTTGTACATCAAAAATGTAAAAATATATGAAGCTCCAATAGAAATAAATGAACCTAAAAAGAATATTCCTATTTGATAAGCTCCTCCCGGTAAAAATCTTGTTACACCTAAAAACCCCATTCCTCCAGCTACCGAAGCATTTATTTTTAATAATCCTGTAACTAAACCTGCAAAACCAGCACCTAAACAACCTGAAATAAAAGGTGTTAATCTTGGTAAAGTAATTCCATAGATAATTGGTTCGGTAATTCCGACAAGTGCAGAAGGAATTGTAGAATATGCAATTTCTTTTGTTTTATAATTTGTTGTTCAATTACCTATACAAATAACAGCACCTAATTGTCCAAAGACCCCAAAGACTGTTGCTGCATATAATGGACTTGGTAAATTTTGAATCACAGTCACTATAACAGGTACATGAACACCTGTAAGTACAAGTGGTTGTCATAAAAGTGCAAACAACATAGTACCTATTCCATAAGGGATATTTCCAAGTCAATTGACACTAACACCAACAAAACCTTCTATAATTCCAAGAATTGGTCCTAATACAAACATAACTAGTAGCATTACTGTACTAAATGATATTGCAGTTCTAAAACATATATCTATAGAAGGTGGCATTCATGATTTTACTCATTTATCAATATATACATATAATGATCCTGCAACAACTTGTGGAATTATAGAATTATAATAACCTCCTAATTTAATTTTTAAAAATCCTCATTCGAATAAAGTATAGTTAACCCCTCACATTAAATAAGGACTAGCGATTGCAACTCCAATTAATGCTCCAACAATAATATTTCCTTTAAGATATTTAACAGTACTAATGCATAAAAATATACCTAACATTCCAATACCAACTTCTGATATTATGTATATAAAAGCTGAAAATATTTTTGCATTCTTCATTTGTTCATAATTTTTAATATCATCAATGACATTAAACTGAATTAATAATGATTTTATAGCCATTAATATACCTGCTGCTAAAATAATTGGTATAGTTGGGACTACTACTCCACTTATAAAACCTAATGTTTTATCTTTAAAACTTTTTTTAGTATTTTTAATTTCTATTTTGATATCTTCATTGTTTAGTTTATCGATTTCTTCTTTAACTTTATAAACCTCTCCTCCAATGATAATTTGCAATTCTTGTCCACTTCAGTTGACCCCTTTAACAATTGCTAATTTTTTAATTTTATCTTCTTCAACTAAATTTTTATTGTTTATTGAAAATCTAAGTCTTGTCATGCAATTATAATGGGTTAAAAAATTACTTTTACCCCCTATTAAATTTAATATTTCTTTTGCTGCTTTTAAAAACTTTGTTTCGTTTAGTTCAAATTTAGTTTGTACAATATCATCTTCTATAACTATATAACCTATTAATTCACCTTGTTTTACCTTTCCGCTTTTTTGCAATATAACTTTTTTTATATTTTCAAATACAACAATGGTTTCATTAGATAAGTTATTGTTTTTAATTTGATCATAGTCTATTTTTAAAATAACTTCATTTAATTTGATAAAGTCGTGTTCATTTTTTAAAAAATGAAAAGGTTCTCCCTTTAATTTAACTGTATCAATTCCAATATGAAATAAAGCTTTTGGACCATAAACTGATTTAACAAAAAATGCATGTTTAGTATCAAAAATCATCTCTATACTTGATTCATTAAATACGTTATGCAATTCGGTCCCATCAGGAATTATTAAAAAACCTTCACCCAACATTTTAGATTTGAATGTATTATCACTAGACTGTGTGATGTTTTTTAAATAACCTGAGATTGGTGCATATATTTCTACTTTTTTCATTCATCCTCCTACGAGTATATAATTACAAAATATAGAAATTTATTCTATAAAACCCATTAAATCAAAAACTAGTTTCTAAAAAAGAAACTAGTTGACAATATTTATTATTTGAGCTATTAAATAACCTACTAATACACTTCTCAAATAATAACTAGTTGATGAATTATTTAAATCAAAAATGATTTTAACTTCACATTTATCAATTCTAGTACTTAAAGCAGTACTTGTAAGGAAAATAATATTATTGTTGTATTTTATTTTGTGATAAACATTAAATATACCCCCAACTTCCATTCCTCCTACTAAAAATAAAACTGTAGAGTTTTTTAAATTTATATCTAAATTGTAGTTAGCAACAAGCATTTCTGTAAAAAATACTTTATAACCTTTTTTATTTAAATAAAAATAAAGTATTTTTGCTTGATTAATTAATTGATTAGAAGCAACAATATAAGTATCATTTTTAATAAGTTCAGCAATTGTGAGTAGTTTTTCTTTATAATTATCAAAAAAACTGATACAATTTATAAAATAATTTTTTGTATCATCATATGATTTAATTTCCATTTTATTATCTAGAATATTTAAATAGTTTTCTCTTTCAAATTTAAGTCTACTTACTAATTCTCTATAACCTGTAAAACCAAGTTTATTACAAAACTTAGATATTGCAGATTTACTAACAAAACAATTATTTGAAATTGTTTGAATTGGAAGAAAAATATTTTTATCAAAACATTCTAATAAATTGTTTATTATAACTATTTTTAATTGATTATGAGTTTCTTTTAAAACTAAAATAAGTTTTTCTCTGAGATTCATGTGATTACCTTCTTTTGCATAAGAGTTTATTGCTATTTTTATTTATTTTTAATGCATAAAATATAGACCAAACAAAAAAATATGTTAGTTTAAGTTAATCAGTTAGCATGAAAAACTAATTTGTTTATCTATTTATATTATATTGAAAATTATGATTAAATTACCAAAGTTTGGTTGAATTATTAGATTTTTTTCTAAATATTAAGTAATTAAGCAATAAAGAAAATATACTTTGAAGTAAAACTTTTAGAAAATTGAATTTGACATAATAAGACAAATAAAATTATAAGTTATAGAATATTGATTAAACAAACTTAACATCATAAATCCAAAAACATATTCTTTGTTAATTAAAAATCACACACGTTATAATTGATAAAATTTACAAAAAAATTATTAGGTTATTTTTGTAAACAATAAGCAACATAGTGTCAATATTATATTTACAAAGATCCTTCTACATATTGAATTTTACAAATATTTAACTATATTCAAAAATGTGTATCTCTAAAATAAATATAGACTTTGAAGGGTACGTACTTAATTGCAATTTATTTTTCAATTGTTGAAAATATCATCAAAAACTACCTCTATACCCCAAAAAATCTTTAGTTGAGAGAACTTTTGCTCCCTCCAAATAAAATGGCTAAAAAGAATTCGAACTAAAAAATTTGTTTGTTAAGTTATTAACCTATATTTAAACTAAAAATACAAAAATTATTGCTATGAAAATTTAAGATAAAAAATATTATTGTTTAATTGACAATGATATTTATAATGTAATATAAGTAGACAATCATAAACTTTATGGTAATGAATATACAATTAAAAAAGAATATTTAAAATCAAAAATATAAAATAACAACAAATAAATATAAAAAGCATTTATGAATATATTGTTTTGTGACATAATCGCTTACAATTAAAATTTTGATACATTAGCTTGTTAATTGCAAACATAATCATTAATATTAGTAAAATATTCAAACAGAAAGTTTGTAAGATCTTCTTATAAACATTCAAATAATAGCGTTAATTTATGTTTAATTGCCATAATAACGATTAATTAATCCAAAACAAAATGTAATGTTGTTATCAAAAATTAACCAATATAATAGTTAACAAATTAATAATTAATTACAAAGATTTTTTTGTAAATAATTAATTAATGTATATTCAGTTTGGTAATCTTAATGAAACTAGGCAGCTTAGTACTATTATAAATTTTATAAAGATGTATATTAATTTTTTTAAGCAACTTATATAATTAAATTAAAATAAAAAAACAATCTTTTTTAAGTCTATTATTTAAGACATAATTAAAAATTGCTCTATTATTTTATAAAAATATAATTATTTTTTTCTTGTATTTTCAATAATTGATCTGTCTCTATACATCTCTGATTCACTTTTACGTAATTTTCAAATTCTATCAGTAGTAAATGTAACATTTAAGAAGTTTAACTTGAATCTTATATCAGATGTATCATCTCCATGATAATAAATTGTGTCCATATAAAATCCATTTGTATTATGATTACCATTAATCTCATTTTTCAATATAAAACTTACTAATGTTTCTGTTAAAAATTCTCAATTATATATTGTTTGGTTACCTTCTTTTAATAAAATTTTTCTTGCTGTATCTTGAATTTCAATTCCATTATCATTTCTATTAGAAATATCAAGCGATAAAACTTTACTAATTTTTTTTAAAACAGATTTTCAATACATCATAGCAATGCCTTTATTTTTACCAGTATATATACCAGAAATATAATTTAGATCAAAACTATCTCATAGGTTTTTATCATATATTTCACCACTAAAAGCAGCAATTTTATATTCATCTGATGTATTCTCAATTCCAAAAGTTTTATGATAAGATTCTATTCCTTTTTGTAAGTTCGCAATAATTGATTTAAAAATTACAGAATTTTCATTTAAATCAGAACTTGTAATTTCTTCATCACTAACTTGATATCCTACTGCAATATAAAATTCATTTAAATCAACTGAAAAATTATTGATTTTTAGCTTTAATCCTTTAATATTAAATAATCCCATGTTTGTAGATTTTTTTAAAGCTTTTATGTCTTTTGATTCTTCATCATTTGACACACTTGCATAGTAATCAGCTAATCAAGTTTTGTAATTATTTTTTACATAATCATATAAAGATTTATCATAATTATCTTTTGTTTTTTCTATAGAAATATTTTTGAAAATATAATTATACAACTCTTCATTTTTTATCAAATTTGGAGTTATTGAATAATCATCATTGTTTTTTCATTTA
Organism: Spiroplasma gladiatoris; assembly: GCF_004379335.1. Taxonomy (NCBI): domain Bacteria; kingdom Bacillati; phylum Mycoplasmatota; class Mollicutes; order Entomoplasmatales; family Spiroplasmataceae; genus Spiroplasma; species Spiroplasma gladiatoris. The sequence goes on from NZ_CP038013.1 coordinate 732,537, forward strand.
AATTTACTATTAGTTGTAGCTTTTAATGAGTAATCTCAATACTCACCATCAGCATTTAAATTTTCATCATTTAATTCAACAATTTTTTGATTTGGATCATTACTAAAATCAATATTTATATTTTCATTTAAATTTGTATCTTCTTTAATTTTATCAGAAATTGCTTTTTTAAATCCATCCTCACTAAACTTTTCTTCTATTAAACTTTTTACTTCATCTTTATTATTTGTTATAAATTTATCATCATCAACAAAATTTGTTTTCTTAATTAAAGTGTTAAATTTATTAGCACCTAAAAATGCATATTTTAACTCCTTTACTTTTTTGTTTATTAAAGAAGTAAGTGCTTTATTTGAAGTAGAAATAAAATTAAAACCAAAATCTTTAAAAGTTCTATCTTCTTTAATTGACTGTGTTGTATCATTTTCAGAATATCTTAGTATAAAATTAAACTTTACATTTATACTAATATATGATTCCTTAGACTCATTTCTTATTTTAAAAATATTTGAGCTGCCTTGATCTGTTTCAGAAAATTTAATTCCACCCTCTTCATTTGTTAATAATTTATCTTCATCAATTGAAAATAATTCGTTTTCGTTAACATTATTTAACAATATACTATATTTTTCTTTTCATTTTAATTTTATAATACTTTCATTTATTCTTTGATGATTAATTAAACCTTTAAAATCACTTAAGAACTCAACTTTTTTATCATTGTTTTTAGGATTTTCAAAAATATTTTTTAATGATGTTGCTGTATCTTCGTTAATACCATCTATCATTTTAATTACTTTAGGTTTAATAAATAAATAACTAGAGTCATCATTTACTTCTTGAAATCAATTTTCACTTGCACTTTTAATTTCAGAATTAATAATTTCACTTACTTCTTTTAAATAATCTACAAGAGCTAGATCATAATTTGGCAGTTCTGGAAGTTTTTCGCCATCTTGATTGTTTTCATTTTGTGAACTTTTTTTAGGACAAGCAACAACATAAGATACAGTTGCTGCCGTTAAAGTTATAGTAGACAATAAGCATAATATTTTTTTCATTTGTTATCTCCTCTTTTCTAATGTTATTAATATGCATTTATTATATTTTCAATTTAAAAGAAAGTACTTTCACTTTACAAATACTCTTATCAAAATTATGAATAACAATTGATTATGTCGAAGTAAAATATACTTGCACATAAATTGTTTGAGAAATTGAAATAGATATAACTAAACAAATAAAATTAGAAGTTATAAAAGGTTTATCAAATAAACTTCATAATATAAATATAATTGCAGAAATACTTGGTTGATCAAAAAAACATATATATAGAAAGTAAAAAAAGTATAAAAAATATTGAATATAATCTTTTAATCATAAAATCACCTGAGAAATTTAAAAAAATAAAATAGATAATGATATAAAGAAAAATATAATTCTCTAAGTATGCATTATGTTAAAAAAAACATAAAATTATACTAAAGTGTCACCCCAACACATAAAAATTATGTAGTTTGGGGTGATTTTTTTTATGGCAAAAACTATTTTATTTAGTGCTGAATAAAAAAGAAAATAATAGATGAGTTTACAAATACAGATATAAGCGCAAGAAAGTTAGCTTTAAAATTTAATATTAAACAAACATCAACTATTTATATTTGACAAAATCGTTATAAACAAAAAGGAATTGCTGGGCTAATTGATGCAAAGAGAGGTAGAAAACCTAAAATAAATAAAGAAGTTGAGTTTGAAACAATGAAACAAGAGTTGGAACATTTAAGAAGAGAGATGCAAATTAAAGAAAAAGAGAATAAAAAACTAACAAGTAAAGTAGAAGTTATGGAAAAGTATACGTATCTCTAGTAAAGGAATGAAAAAACAAAAAGTAAATATCGAATTGTATAAAATAGCAAAAAATTACGAGCAAAAAATATAGCATTATCATGACTAATTAATCTTTTAAATATTAATCTAAAAGCTTATAATAAATGATTATCAAATGGTTCAAAAGAATATATGACCATAAGAGACACAAGTTATGACTTATTTATAAACCAAGTTTTTTACGATAAATATTCAAAATATGGAACTCATCGAAAATGAGGGCACAAAAAAAATGCACTAAAATTTGGTTTAGGTCGAAAAATGGTCTTGAGTTCTATGAAAACACAAAATCTAGTTACTGAAAATTGTGAAAAAAGTAGAAAATGAAAAGCTTATACTAAAAAAAGCAAAGATCCAATAAATACAGCTCCCAATTTATTAAAAAATCAAGAAACAAATAAAATCGAGTTTATTGCAAATAAAATGTTAGAAAAAATTTTTTTAGATATTTCGGAGTGCAAAATAAAAAACAAAAAAAATTACTTATTTGCTTATATAGATATATATTCTAGACTACCTTTAATAACATATTTTGCAAACAATCAAACAAACGAAGAACTTATTAATAGTATGAAACTTTTAGTTGATGAATATGATGTAAAAAACAGCATTATCCAAATGGATAGAGGATCACAATTTAGGAGCTTAATTATGAAAGAATTTTGTAACAATTACAATATTATTCAAAGCATGACAGATGGATATGCTTCTTGACAAAACTCGATAGTAGAAACATTTTTTAAAAGCATAAAACAAAATCATTATGTAGGTTATAAGTTTGAAGATAATGGAACTTTTATAAATTGAATGAAAGATTATATATGAAATTATTCTAATAATAGAATAATAAACAAATTAAAAAATACTCCCAAAGAAATTTTTGAGAGTAATTTGTTAAAATATATGTAGTTTGGGGTGACCCTTTATTATTCCAATTATATTTTTATATTTTAAAAAATCTTCTTTCGATTTATTATCAAAAATAATCTCAATATTTTTAAATTTCATTTCAATCTTTCCTCAAATTATTTTACATCACTTATGTTTATAGTAATTTTACATACGTTGTCCCCATACCCAAAATGTAATTCGGCAGTTAAATTATCTTCTAAGTAATCTTCTTTAAAACCTACAAAGCTTACTTTAACATCACAATATTGTTTACCCATTTGTTCAATACTAAATGAATAATAGTCTAGTTTTAAATATGTTTCTGATGAATAATATAATTTAATTTCTGAGTTAAATTTTCTATATTCTTCTGTTTTTATTTTTAAAATAAAATATTCTAATTTTGTTTTTACATTAAACACATTATTTGAAAGAGTATAATTTAGCTCTTTATCTTCTGATTCTATTTTAAAGGTATCATCATTAACATTTATGTCGTTTTTATTATACTTTTCTACTTCAAAGTATAAATTTTGCTTTAAATTTTTAGAAATAGTTTTATTGTTAATTAGAGTAAATTCATATTCATAATCTATATTAGCAAGAAAATATCGATTGCTTTTATTATAAATTCAACTGTCAATAATCATTCTATTAGTATTACTAAAGTCAATTACATCATTATTTTTAATTCCGTTTTTAAAAATTAGATAATCTTTATAGTTAGATTCAGTAAAACTTATTTTTTTAGATTTAATTTTTTTATTAAAATCAAAAGAATTATCTTCATTAACTTTTATAAGAACATTATGTTCTTTATAATTATTTAAAATATTTATTTTATTTATTGTAATAAAAACGATTGTTGGAGTAGCTACGTTGCTTGCTGTTATTTTTAAAGCAAATCTTTCATTTTCTAAAAACTTATTCAAATTATCGTCTTTAAAATATAAAGTTGATTTAAAGTTTCCATTTTTAAAATTAATATCATCAGCAAGTTCATAATTATCATACCAGTAAGTAATATTAAGATTTTCATATTTTGTATAGTTCAAAATATTAAAAATAAACTCATCACCTCAATGTAGTTCTGAATTATTATCAAAATCAGTTTCTATTTCACTTTTAAAAGTTTTATCTTTATAATTTATATACACAATAGAATCAGTTCAAGTATTATTTGCTTTAAAATAAATAGTTATATCATTATTTATAGCTTCTATACTAGAATCATATTTCAATTTAACATTAAATATGTTGTTTTTATTTGGATCAAAACCACAACTTTCAACTGCTTGTTTATTTCCATCAATTCTATAACTAATATTTTCTAACTTTTCTAAATTTAATATTTCTATAGAAATATTTTTACTATAAAAATCAGTTTCATAATTATTTTGTTTTACAACAACTTTATCAACGTATTTTAAATTTTCATATGTTTCATCAAAAAAAATATCACTATCTTCTGTAAAAACCCCGTCTTTTTTTATAATTTTTGTAGCATTAATATTAAATTTTATTTTTGAATTTGAATCGTCAATATTATTTAATTTAATTAAATAACCTTCTCTATAAGGATTTATAAAATTATTTATAAAAATATAATCACTATAAATCATAAATAATTGTTCTAGTTCATTTTTTACAGTATCAAATGATCAATAATAAATATCTTTTTTATCAAATTTATCTTTAATCATTTTTATAAGATCATTTTCAGAAATAATATCCCTTCTATTTGAACATGAAACAATTGGTATGGTAATTGATGAAGTTAATGATAAACCTCAAATCAGTTTTAATAATTTATTCATAATATCACCAATTAACTTTCTTTATAATGTATTTCAATTGTAAAACTCTCAAGATTACTATTCCCTTTATTATAAGTTAAAGAAGTTTTACCTACTTTTTTAAACTCTTCAATATTTTTTATTCCTATATCGATTGATTTTAAACTATTGTTAGGTTCTTTATCTTTTGGATAAATATTATACAAGTTAAAACGAGACTGTATAATATTATTATTTTCTACAATTAAAGAGTTAGGTTTATTAATTTTTCTAGAAAACTCACGATCAAAATAAAAACCCATTCTAACTGCATTTGTATATATATGAATAGTATTATTGTTATTATCAAAATCATAATTAAAATATTTTGGAGGACTTGAGGAAGCTTTTAAAGAAATTTGTTTTTCATAAGAAAAAATATCTAAACTTTTATCTCACTCTTTTACTGTAAAAGTCATATTATAATAATTAACTTCTTGATCAAAAATTTCACCATTAATATCAAATTTATAATTAATTAATAACGACGCTTCGAATTTATTTTCTTCACTAGCTTCTCAACCTTTTAATATTATTTGTTCATTTTTTTCATATACAACTTGACTATCATCTTTTATTGATTGTTTGTTTACAAATACAATATTTTCACGATTTAATTTATTCTTTTTTGATTCAGAAAAAGTAACTTTATCAACATTTTTATTTACAATTAATTTTGTTTCTTTTAAAGTTGAAAGATTTACTTCTTTGCTTGAAATATTTTCAAAAACATTCAATTTATTTATATTTATTGTGATTCTTTTTGGAATAAAACTAGTTGAATATAAAAGAATATTTTCAGTAGAATCTGTTAAAAGATAGTTTTCTTTTTCTTTTAAAGCATAACCACTTAATATACCTGTTTTAGAATCATAATTTAGTTTTTTCAAACTAGAATAGTTTTCATATAAAAGATTTTCTATTAAAGAAAAGTTTAATATTTTAATTTCAAATCTTTCTCCTCAATATACATTAATTTCATCAACATTTGTTTTAATAGTTTTATCTGCAGTATACATATTTTTAACAGTTATAATTTGTTTATCATTTGAGTTTGAAGCACTTAGCTCAAATTTGCTAAGTTCGGATTTATTATTTGCAACTTGTTTCATAGAAATACTAACAAAAGTATCGTCTTCATTTTCGCTATTTTCTGAAATATATCATTTATCAAATTGTTCTATATTTTCTATAGGCTTTAAATTAATACTTTCTAGTTTTAAGTAGTTTTTAATATATACTCTTGCATCATTGTATGAATCGCTGTTTGATACATCATTTGAATCTATCATTATTTTTTCGACATTTTCTAATTTTTTAAGAAAAGTAAAATCTGAATCATATGTAGAAATGCTGCTAAATGAGTAACTTGCTTCATGTTTTATTGATTTATAAAAACTTAAAGTTGTTTCAAAACTTTTATTGTTAGTTTTATTGATTTTTATATCAATTAAGATATCATCTTTATTTACATTATCATTTTGCTCAAAAAAAATATTGCTATCATTATTAGTTACTTTTATAATGTTTTTAATAATATCTTCTTTATTTAATGATCTGACTTTTTTATCTATAATTTCATTTTGTATTTTATTAATTGTATTAAAGATTTTATCATTTGAATTATAACTTGGAAATGTATTTCCACAAGCTGATATACTAGAAACAGAAATGAAAGTAAATGAATAAACATTTAAAAAAGCTAATAATTTTTTCATAGATATAATCCTTTCTTTTACTCATATAATTTTATTATATGAGTAAAAGTTATAAAACTAGTTTTGAGTTTATAAAATTAGTTTTATGTATTTTTATTTCATAAAAATAGCTCATATAGAAATTGCTAAGCTAATTACACTTAAAAAGCACGTTGCTAAATATTTCCAATTTCTTGTTCAAAAATTAATATTAATATAATCAATCCCTTTATTTGTTAAATCAACGTCTATTTCATATCAAAAAATTCTAATTACATGATCTTTTTTAATTAAAAGTTCTCTTACTAACCTGTCACTTGTACTAGATATAGAATATGTATTATTAGCTTCATATAATGAGTTAATTTTATCAATTATGTGATTTTCATCTAAATACAACACCCTTTCGATAAAAACGTATTTATTTTCAATAAAATTTTTATTATATAAAAAATTTGAAGTTTTTATACTTTTTAAAAATAAGTTAAAATTTAAGTCATATTCTTTTTCATAACTAACATAATTTTGAATAATATAATTTGAATTAAATTTATGCTGTTTATTTTGGCGTTTTCAATCTTTTTTAAGTTTTTCTAAATTTATTACTATTTTTAAGTCTACTCTACTTTCTTTTATTTTTAGTTCATTTTTACCAAGATGGTTATATAAAAACCTTTCATTATTTATTAATAAATTATTATTATTATTTGTATAACTCAAAGACAATAAAAAAAGACTATTTAAAATAGTATCAGTTTTAATTTTATGAATTTGCTTTAATTTTTTCTTTATAAAACTCATTTATTTTCTCCTAAAATACAATAATAGGTGCTTGCATATTCTTACATATATTATTTAAAATAATTAAACAAACTATATCAATTATTTTATAAAAAACTCTATAAAATAATTTAAAGTTTTAGTTCTCTTTTGATGCAGATAAAGCTATTACACTTCCAACAAAACCTAATATTGAAAAATTTAGTACTGAAATTACTATACCAAGTATTGAGCTGATTAAAATCATTTTATTATTATATTCTCTTAGACCTATAGAACTGAATATAATCACAATTAAAAAAGGTACTGTATTAAATACTATTATTAATGAAAAATATAAGAAAAAAGAAGATAACCTAGTAGCATCCAATTTACTTGAAACAACAGGGTTATTATAAGATAAAGAAGAATAAGGATTGTAAATAGTTAAGAATATAATAATAAATATAAACAGTGTTGCAATTAATGAACCTGATCTCCAACTATTGAAGTTATAAGTCCACCTTTTATTTATTTGTATTTATTAAAATTGACATTTCTTTCTTCTTCGATAAGAAAATTTTGAGATCATCTTTCAGCAAATGTACCTTCTCTAAGAATAACTTTAAAGAAATCTATTATTAAAGGGATTATTAAAATATAAAAAATATTTGCTAAGATTGAAAACCCATACAACGCCCCCATTGCATCAGGGTTTGAATATTTTATTTTTGTAGCTTCCATTCCAACACTTTTTTTACCTTGACAAAAAAACACTATATAAATTATAAAATAAATTCCAAATGTCAAATAAAACAATAAAGTGTCTATAAAATTACTACCAAATCTTCTTCAATAACCAGCTTTCATATTTCTCCTTTATATTTATATAAAACTATTAATTTAAACAAAAATATAATAACTATCTTAGATAATTAGTATTATTTAAATTTCTTTTTTATAAGTTAATCAAGTGAACTCATTAATTTTTTCACCATTATTAATACAAAATTCATAAAATTCGTTAACATCATGTTTGTCAATAGATAGGTTCAGATGTTTTTCAATATTTGGTTGAAATTCAATGTATTCATTACAATTTATTTTGATGTATTCATTTATAAATTTATTTAGATTAGAATCTGAATCACTATCAAACATTACATTTAAAAAAGAACTTTTATGGTTTTTAATCTGATTTACAATTGAAATATAAATTGGCATAACTCATTTACTAAAAGTAGTAATGATTATTTTTTCTGTTTTTTTTGATTGATCTAGTTTTGCTTCTAAAAATATTTTGTCAAATATTCCTTCTACAAGATATATTTTATTAGAAAACAAAATATCAATAAAATCATTTCTTCTTATTTTAAAATAAGTTTTTAATTTATTTAAATCATTCATGTATCTACCAATAATTTCAGCTTCTTTTTTGCCATTGTCAACTAGTAATGAAGAAATCTTTTTGAATTCTTTATCTTCTATAATTTTATTCAATTCTAACTTTTTAAAGTTATTTTGAACTCTTTCACCTTTATCGTTAAGTACAATTTCATTGAAAATAAATATATCTTCATAATTTCAATCTAATAATTTTATTAATTCAGGACTATGTGAAACTAAATATACGTTTTTTCCTTTTTGAAGAAGTTTATTTATTTCGTTAACTATTTCAACAAACAATGATGGATGACAAAATTTTTCTGGTTCATCAATAAAAATTTCTTCTTTAGAACTTATGTTTAATAATTTTAATATGTATAAAGAACCGTGACCTGATCCCATTACATTATCTATAAAATTGTTATTTATTTTTAATAATTTTTTATAAACTTTACTTTTTGAAATTCCTATAACATCTTTATCATATTTAATATCCATTGCTTTAGAAATTTCTTGAACAGTAGTGTTTAAATTATCTATATTTTCTATGACTATTTTATCGACTTTTTTTTCAAAAGCTTCTCTTTCTTGGATACAGTTGGGCATAATTATATCTTCTATTAAAATACTTAATGTTAAAGAACTATCAACTGTATCTTTTGTTTCATTTTTATAAACTATTTCTGATGGGATTAAAATAGAGTTTTTAAAACCTTTCATCTCATTGTATAACTTATTTAAATGATATGTTTTACCATAACCATTTGGTCCAATAAATAATTTTAGTTTTCCTTTTTGCATATTTTTATCTTCCTTTTTATTCAATCAACTTATTATTAAATATGTTCTTATATTATTTAATATTTATTTTTTATTTATATAAAATTATAAATTAGTATTTTTTACTTACACTAATATTCCAATTCATCTTTTAAAAATTCTACTAAACTAGTTTTTGGTTTAACAAAATCATTAGTTAATTGTGTTAAAAATACATCTTTATTACCACATATAATGATTTCTTCTTTTGCTCTAGTTAAAGCTGTATAAACGGTTCTTTTTGTATGAAAATTAGACGGTCTATTTGATCCTGATGCAATATAAATGATTTTCTTATATTCTCCACCTTGTAATTTATGAACACTTACACAAAATCCGCATTCTATTTTTATTTCAATGTTTAATTTATTTTTTAAATAGAATCGATCATCTTTAGAAAGATAACATTCTATGAAATTATTATCGATTAAAATTTTTACTTCTTTTTTATAAATTTTATTTAAATACTTATATTCACTTTTTATATCTTTAATACTACAAATATAACCAATATCACCATTGAAAATATCAAATTTTAAATAAGTATCTTTTTTAAACTTATTTCTTGTAAAAAGAACTCTTTGTTTAAAATAATATTCATTTAAATCCAAGTCATGATTACATAATCTTCTCTTTAAAAAATTATTAATAGTTTTAGTAGAATAAAAATAATCTTTTTCTTCTGTATTTATATTACTAATAATTTGTAAATTTTTTAAATTACAATTTTCATATGAACTTGTTAAATACTCACTTACTAAAAATTCCTTTAAATCATCTGTATTTTTGTTAAATAAAAAATTTATTCCTTTAATTTTATTTTCTTCAATTATTTTTAAAAAATCTTCTTTTGTATAAGTGTTATTATTTTCAATAATGTCATTTGCAAAGCGCAGTAAATCTTCATTTTCATTTTGTCTAAAGTTTTTAGTTAATTTACTAGTTGAGATTATATTACTTTCAATAAGATCTTCAAAAACAATACCAGTAGATATTGGGGGAAGTTGATTGCTATCTCCTACTAAAATTATTTTTTCAATTTTAGTACTAATAGCTTGAAATAAATGATAGAACATTCTCAAATCAATCATTGAACACTCATCAACAATTATAATATCTTTATTTAGTAATATTGTTTCATTATATCTGAATCTTCTTATACCATTTCCATCTAGTAATTTATGAATATTAATTGTTTCAACATTATTTAAATTTAATTTTAAACTATTAGAAATATTTTTAGTCGCCATTCCTGATAAAGCAGTTAAACCAATTTTAATATTAGGATTAACATTGTTTGATATTTTGATTATTGTATCTATTAATTTAGTTTTTCCAGTTCCAGCTTTACCTGTAATAATAGAGATTCTATTTTCAAAACATTTTTTTATAGAGTCTAGTTGTTCAATTGTTAAATTATTTATGTCTGGATTTTCTTTTTCAAGATTACTTAAACATTCGTTGGAAAAGTCACTAAATAATTCATTATTCATAATTTTTTTATTTTAGTAGCTAATTTATATTCATACATATAATACATTCATGGGTACACTTTCATATCTTTAAATTTTAAATATTTTTGTTGCTCACAATAATCAGTTATGTCATCAATATTTTCTATGATATTATTATCATTACAGATACATTTGTATTTTGATAAATTTATATAAGAACTACCATCTTCATCACATTCTTTAAAAATATTTAATAAAAAATATAATGTTTGTAATTCAAAACTATAAATATCTAAATTAAGAGAATTTACACAATCAAATATCGAAGAATAAAATTTGTTAATTGAAGTGAAGTCTTTATCACAATTCATATATTTAAAAATATTATTTACAAATATATCTAAAAAGTTGTCTAAACTATTTATAGTTTTAATTTCAAAAAATTCTTTAAGTAATTCGAAATCTAAATTATTATTAAAAAAGAATTTTATAATTTTTGAAAAACTATTTTCATAAAATGAATAAGTTCTAAAAAATCAATCGAAAATATTTTTTTCTTGTTTATTTGTCTGTTTATATTCATTAATAAAATAAGATTTTGAGTACATTGTATTATCATTATCCTTTTTAATTCTTTCGAATTGTCTACTATTTTTATAGAAAAAATAGTTATAATTTTCAAAAAACAAATCAAACATATAAATTTCAAAATCAATTAAATCATATACTTCAATAATTTTTAAATTAATTTCTTTAATAAATCACTGACTATTTGCTTTAATAACTACATCTATATATAATTTATTTTTAATAATATCGAAGTCTTCTATTTCGATATTATCTTTATTAAATGAATATTGCTTTTCAGGAGTTTGGAACAAAATTTCTTTTTCATCAAATGAAATGAATTGCCCTTTCATATATTGTTTAATCATAATTGTTACCTTTCTTCTTTATTATTTATTATACATTTTTAATTTTTTAAAGTAGTCTATTTTTTATTAATAGTATTTTTTTAAATGTTATTTTTTTAAATTTTATTTTTTAAAATTATTTATTTAAATAAAAAAACTCACACTAAATAATATGAGTTTTAAAAAATACTATATAAATCTATAAACTGTGATCATTTAAATATGTTTCATAATCTGGTTTTTTTGAGTTAATACTACTTAAAAAATTTGGATTGGAAACTGTTGGTTCAAAATAATACTTATTATATGAACCGTTTTTAAAAAATCGATACTCATATGAAGCGTTTTGGTGATCATAATCACTATTTTTTGCACCTTCTGCATTAACAAAATAATCATTTTTTTGCTTATCACTTGAAGAGTTACTTAATACTTTTCCTGTTAAATATCGATTTTGACAGCTTGAAATATTAGAGTAAGCTTTTGCAGTTGGAAAAATATGATCTCCTCCTCATTCTCTATAAGATTTTTCATCCCCATTAGTTCCTGAAACATAACATATACTTGGGTTCACTTTTTTTACAAAGTTATTTGATAATGCATTTTTACTACCATGATGAGGTACTTGATAAATATCAACTTTATAAAAGTTTGATTCTTTGTTTTTTAAAAGTCGATTTCCTAACTCTTGTTCTGCATCACCTGTGATTAAAATTGATTTTGAATTAACTTTAAAATAAATTATTGCTGAAGCGTTATTTTCATCTTTTGAAGATAATCCTTTCATATAATTTAGTTCTGAATAACTTCAATTATAAAAATCTATGTCTAAAAATCTATAAGTTTTTTCAAAATTATATAATTTTGTATTTGAATTTAAATAAATTTTTTCATTAATACTTGTTGATTTTTCACGATTAGATACAAATCTATTTTTTAAACTATTACCATTTAAAGGTAAAACTAGATTATTAATTTTGAAATTTTTTGCAATAGCATCTAAATTTGCATAATGGTCACTGTGATTATGACTTATAAATACAGTTTCAATTTCTTCTACACCAGTTCACTTTAAAAAATTACTAGCAAATTGGTTAGTTTTATGTTTTCTACCTTTTCAAATTGCAAATTGATCTAATCCAATTCCTGCATCAAATAAAATTGCTTTTGATCCAATTTTTAAATATGAAAATAAACCATTTCCAATCGATAAAGTATAGTATGAAATTTGATTTTCTTCAATTGTATTTTCTTGAATTGTTTTATTACATGCAAAAGTATTTGAAAAAGTTATTGAAAATAATGAAATTGTTCCTAAAAATGCAATTATTTTTTTCATATTATCCTGTCAATAACTAATTAATTTTTCCTAAAACTTTATTTTTTGAGTTTTTATAAAAGATTCAATTAGTATACTTTCAAGGACTGCTTGTTTTTATTGGCTTATAAATTTTATTTATCTCAGCCGGGTTTTTATTTTCATACACCTCTTTATAAGTAGAATTTTGTAATACTTCTAATAAAGGCATTCATTCGCTATATGAGTTTGAATATAGTTTTCCGTCAAATGTCTCAACAACCATTATTTTTGTTTTATTTTTATAAAAAACTGGTTCTCCATTTGAATGTGGAATATAGTACTTATTTTGGTATTTTATAGTTGAACCCTTATTTACGGTTCTTTCAAATCTTCTAGATAAATAAAAATCTATATTTTTAGTTTCTTCAAAAAATCTAAAAGAATTAGTGATATTCTCTATTTGAAGGGAAAACTGTGAATTATATTTATCTATATATTCATCTAAAAACAAATTAGCTTGGTTTATAGTTGATATATTATTTTCTTTAAGTTCCTTTGGTAGGCGATCTTGAAGTGTATTTCACAACCTTTCAATACGGCCTTTAGTTTGTGGAACGCTAGATGTTGTTAATTTTATTCCTAAGTTGTGACACAAAAATCCGTATTGTGTTAAGGAGTCAGAATGTAGATCTGACTCCTTTTCTTTTGGACTTCAAAATACCGTTCTTTTGTCTGTCAATATTTCTTTAGGAATCCCATAGTTAAGAAAAACTTTCTTTGTGATATTGTAATAACCCATAAGAGTTTCTTCAGTGTCAAAATATAAAGCCAATATTTTGCCAGTAGCATCATCAATAAAACCATGTAGATATCATTTTTCTTCTTTAATTCAGTAATGTACAGAAGCATCTGTTTGCAACCTTTCTCCAAACTCAGTTTTTCTATGTTGCATTGGATGACTATTTTCAATACTTAATAAAGTATTTAAATATTCTTTTTTTTCTATATTTTTTATATTTTGATTTTTTAAACTGTAAGCTATTTTTTGTTTAATTATTTTTTTAGTTACTTTATGTATTCTTGGAGAATACATGTTATTTTCCTTTAATAAACTAAGTAAATATGTATACGAAACTTTTATATTATAATTTTCTAGCAACTTTTCTTGAAAGTGTTTGTAATTGTAATCACAAAATTCATCTTTATATAATTTAATTATTTTTTGACTAATATCACTGCTTATTCTTCTGCAAGACAATCTGCCAGTGTTCTTATGAATAAAAGCTATGTAACCATTTTTTTTATATTTATTAATTAATATATTTACATTTCTAATTGTTTGACATAACTTTATAGAAGCTGACTCTTTTGTTATTTTTTGATCTATAACGTCTTTGATAATTTCCATTCTCTTTTTTTCATTCATTTTTAAATATCTCCTCATTTTAAACCTCCCAATAAAATAATTATAGTTTGGGAAATTTTAATTTGTTATATATAAGGAAAATATCATATGTTATTGACAAAAAATGCAATTATTTTTTTCATATTATCCTTTCTCTCTTACTATTTTTATTTTAATATTCTTATAAAACTTACTTTATAAGTATTTTATTCTAAAATAATTCATATTTAAAAATTTATTCATAGAGATTAAAAAATATAATAAATTTAATAATGAAAAAAATATTCAAAGACTTTAATTTAAAATTTTTTTGTAGTTTAAAAATGATAGAAAGATAAAGATATGTCAAAAAAAATAAAAAAATATACTTATAACTTATCAAGAATTATTTTGACCATTATTTTATTTCCAATTATTTATTTTAAGTCAAAAAATTGTTTTAACAGCTTTAAAGATTTTTGTTATACTTATCCTCGATTTGGCAAGTATACAGGAGATAGTAAATATTATCAATTAATACCAACCTTAACAAACACTTTAGAATATCATTATTGAGATCTTAAAAAAATGAACTTAAATTTTGAATCTTTTAAAGCAGAAGAAATTGTAGAATATGATATTAAAACTAAAAAAGGAAATATTAGTTGTATTAAAGCAACTGTTGATAACTCTAAAAAATGAGTATTTGGATTACACGGTTGAACAGAAGATAAATTTTTAGGACTAAGATTAGTTAACCATTTTTACAAACAAGGTTATAACATCTTAACATTTGATTCATTTGCTCATGGAAAAAGCTATGGCCAATATACAGATATTGGTTATTCATGTGTTGAAATGATAGATGAAATCATAACCGATTTAAAAAAAGAATATATAATTGAATCAATTGGATTAATCGGAAATAGTATGGGTGCATCTACTTCAGTTTTATATTCTCAATTTGGACGTTATCAAGATTTAATTAAATGAGTAGTTTCAGATTGTGGATTTAGTAGTATTAAACTACAATATCGCTACTATATTCAAAATAACTATTTTAAAAAACCTTGATGATTAGTGAGTTTAGGATATACTAAAAAGTTTAGTAAATTAACAAAAACAAATCAAAACAAATATAATTTATTAAAATATATGAATTTAAATAAAGATATTCCAATATTTTTTGTTCATGGCCAAGGTGATACTTTTATTGATTATCAAATGAGTTGAGATATGTATAATCAAAAAATTAAATTTGAAACTAATAAAAAAAGTGAAATTTGAACACCAGAAGGCTCAGAACATGTTTATATGATAAGTGATTATTATGATCAATATTTATCTAAAACTTTAAACTTTGCAAAAGAAAGTGAGAAAAATATAAATGAAAAATAAAAAGATGGGCTTTTGAACAGTTATAGCAATGACTTTAACTGCAACAATTGGAACTAGTATTATTTTAACTTATGGAAGTGTATTTGCTTTAAGTCAAAACAATCCATTATTAATGATATTTGCATGAATTATTGGAGGAATTATAATTTTACCTGAAACTTTTATAATGGTAGAACCAACAATTTCTTTTAAAGAAAATGGAACAGCATATAGTTGATTAAGAAGAGCGAATTGAAAAGTTATGGCTTTTTGATTAGGATGAGTTTTAATGCTGTTTGTATCAGCTGTTGCAATAGCAACCGCTAGTTTAGCAATTACAAATATTATTAAAGAATTTTCAGGATATGAAAATGAATATGTTTGAAAATTTGTATCAATTTTAATATTATTTACTATTGGAGGTAGTCAAATATTTATTAGAAACTTTAGTTATAATAGTCAAATTGTATTTCTTGTTATTAAAAGTTTACCAATTTTATTTATTTTAATATTAGCTTTAGTTTATGGAGTAAATGATGATTTATTAAGTTCTAATGCTATGAAACAAAACTTAAAAGATGCTTATATTGGAGGATCGCTATTAATTCCTGCAATTACTATGACTATGTTTTCGTATTCAGGAACTGAAATTCCAACTTATGTAGCAGCAGATACAAAAGATCCTGAAAAAACTACTCCAAGAGTTATTTTTGCTGGAGTAATTATAGTTACAGTCGTTTATATAGTTTATGCAGTTGCAATTTTATCAATAAGTAATATTGGAGATAATAAAATATTAAATGTTTTTGCCAATACTCCAAAATGAGCAAAAATTGTATTTAACTCAATTGCAATAATTTTATTTATAGGAGCAATTAACTCTTATTTAGTTTATCAAACAGTTTTAGTTAAAAAAATGGCAGAAGAAAAAGATTTATCTAAACACTTTTTAAAAAATTCAAAATTCTCAGATAAACCACTTAATTCAATGTTACTTTTAATGTTATTAGCAACTGTTTATATTATTTTTAATGATATTAGAGATTTATTAGGGTACTTTTCTCTTGCAGTTAGCGCTTTAAAAACATTAATGACAACAAATGTAATTTATTTAAGAATCAAAGATAAAGAGTATAAAAAAATATATAAAGATTGATTATTTTATACTTTTGCTGCATTTTCTTATTTAGCTTGTATATTAACATTAGTTGGATCGTTTATGTTATTACTTATGGGAATAAAAACAGAAGATATTTGAAAACCAATTGTGATGATTCTAATAGTTATTTTAATTATTCCAGTAGGATTTTTAAAATTTCATATTCAAAAAAAATTAGAAAATAAAAAATTACAACAAGTAGAAAATGATAATAAAAACCAAAAAGAAGTTACAAATAACAAATAAAAAATCATACCTAGTTAGGTATGATTTTTTATTTTACAATTTTATTTTTTAAATCTATTTTAATTAAAAAGTAAGAAAGACTTAATAAGTTCACTAGAACTAAAATTACAAAATTTAATAATAAAAAAGCTTTTATATCTCCATAAAATTTAAAAGTACTAAAATTATTAACACTATACATACAAACAAAAAAACTATAAATAATTAAATTAATTATTAATGTAAAAATTGAAATAAAAAGACTTGTATTAAATAACAATAAAAATATTTTACTTTTTGTATAACCTACTTTTCTTAAAATTATAAATTCTTTTTTTCTTTCAAAAAAATACAGTATTAAAGAATTGGTAAATATTAAAAAACTAAAAGAAAATATTACAACTAATAATAAATAAGATATATAAATAGAGTTATAATTTTCTTTATTACTTTCTGGCATAAAAGTTGTTAATGATACAACATAAGAACTAAACATCAAACAAGTTAACAGTAAAGTAATTGGAAAAATTAATTTATCACAATTCTTTAAAATAGATCCAAAAATTATTTTACAATTATAATTTTTAATCTTTAAATATAAAGTCTTTGTAACAAAACTTAGTAAGTACTTTCCAAAAAAACTAAAACTAATTAAAAAATTAATGATTGCTAAAACTATCAAACCAATTCCTAAGTCCCCTTCCATTGTGTATTGATTCCCAACAATTGCAAAACTTATTAATAAAAAAATAATTGCAAATATACTTTTAAAAACTAGTACTTTTTTATTTTCTTTTGCTTTAAGTTCTTTTTTTAAAGTTATATTTATATTTTTCAAACCTATTGTTGCAAAAAAAGTTATAGCAATGATTACAAATATTGTAATTAAAATATAAACTCATTGAAACTGAAACTCTTTAAATATTTTAAAGTTATTTTCAATCACATTTTTTGATTTTAAAAAATCTAACAATTTATTTGCAATTGGGTTTGCTAAAAATACAGATATAAAAATAGTTATAAATGAAATTATAAATATTTCTAAAAAAATATACATTTTGATTCTTAACGAACTAAATCCAATTATTCTTAATAAAATAAATTCTTTTAATCTTAATTTTATAGAAAGATTAATTATGCTGTACAAAGATAATATTGAAATAAAAAATGTAATTGCTACTAGTCCATTAAAAAATGTTAAAGGTTGAATAGCATCATTAATATTAAGTTTTTCTTTGTTAAAAATAACATAAATACTATTTGATAATAATAAACTAAAAGTAGATGAAAAAATTGATGTTAACATTAAAGCAAAAAACACTCCTATAAAAAATTTAAAATTACTTTTAAATTGTTTAAAAAATATATTTAACATATTAGTTTTTTAAATAACTTTCTAAAATTTTTTTATCTATATTTTTTTCTAAGAGTTTTAGTTTTTTATCTTTTATAAGAATAATTTGATCTGCTTTAAGTGCCACATTTGGATCATGTGTTACTATAAATAAAGTTTTTTCAAAAGCTAATGCATTTTCAATTAATAAATCAATAACATTTTCACTACTCTTAATGTCTAATGCTCCAGTTGGTTCATCTGCAAAAATTATTTGGTTATTTCCAATTAAAGCTCTTGCTATTGCAACTCTTTGTTGTTCTCCTCCAGATAAACTTGTTATATTTTGTTTTTCTAATTTTATTAAATCTAAACTTTTTATTATTTGTTCATACTTTTTATTGTCAATTTTTATTTTATTCAAAGTACTATTTATTAAGATGTTTTCTTTAATGTTTAAATAATCAATTAGATTATATTCTTGAAAAATATATGCAATATTTAAACTTCTAAACTTTGTTAGTTTAGGTTCTTTTAACTTTGTAATATCTGTGCCTTCTATTATTACAGAACCAGAACTTGGTTTATCAAGTCCTGACAAAATATTTAAAAAAGTAGTTTTACCAGATCCTGATAAACCCATTATTACAATTACTTGCTTTTTTTTAAAGCTAATTGAAGTTTCTTCTAAAATCGGTGTATTATTTATTATTTTTTTTACATTAATTAATGTAAAAGAATTATCTTTACTCATATTATTCTCCTTAATTAAATAAAATTTTTAGAAATTAAATTTTAAACCTTTCATTATTAATAAATTCTTTTTAACTGTATTTAGTAAATTATCTTATTTAGTATTTACATTTAAACAATTAATCAGATTAAAGCAGTTATTTACAAAATCATTATCACTAATTTGAATATTCTTTTGTGTTTTAAATTTTATAACTTTTTTTATTAAACTATTTAATGCCTCGTTGTCTAAATGTAATTCATAAATGTATTTATTTTTTAAGTTAAATAAACAAAATTTATAATCTCTATATATCTCATAATCTGAGTTATTATTGATAATAAAATTATAGGTCAAAAGTTGTAAGTAGTGCTCCATTTCTAACTTATCAACATATTTAAATTCTCATACTACTTTTTTTCTATATCAATGCAGTCAATAAATCGACTCAATTCTAATGTATCAGATAAATATGATACGGGAACTTCAAATAAACAATTTTTGCTTAATAATTTTTCAAATATTTTATTGGAAGCATATTTTTGTTCTTCACTAATTCAATTCATATCTTTAATTTGATTAATTCTATAAAACTTACCTTCATTTAATGCGTGTAAAAATACGACTAATTCTAGCAAATTTAATTTTTTATCATCATAAGATTTAATAATATTTTTAATCCTAGTTTTTTGTCTTTTTAATAATTTGATAATATTATTTTCTTCTTTTTTAAGTTCAATTTGCTCATAAAGATCTTTAAAGTAGTTTATTATTTCTTTTATATAACCATTATCATTTTGAAAATATAGTGGGAAAAATATTCCATTAATTGAACTTACATTTTCTAAATATTGAATTTGTTTATCCTTTTTAATTTTTGTAAAATGTACTAAGTTATTTAAACCTTTAATAGTATAATCACATTTTAGATTAGATATATTTTTTTTAATATTTGAAAAATCTTCTAATATATTAATTAAATTAAAATTATTAAATAAAGATGTGACATTTGTTATGATTTTTTCATTGTAGTTTTGAACTAATTGTTTATTAGTTATTTGTTTATTTAATTCAAGTCATAGATTTTTAAAATTTTCATCAACATTAAATTTTAAGTATGAATTGATTTTAGTTTTACTTAAAAAATTAGCTGCTTTATTCTTATAATGATTTATTATAATTGTTTGATGTGTAGCTCTTGATAAAGCAACATAATGTAGGTTAGTTGGTTTATTGCTGTCTTCATTTTTAGCAAAGTAATCAAAATAATCATTATTAAAATTAAATACGATTACAAGTTTTTTTTCTCTACCTTTTGATTTATGAATTGTAGAGACAATTATTTTATTCTTAGATTCTTCTTTGTTAATTTCATTAGACTTAGAATTAGTCATATGAATTAAATGACCTTTATTTGATAAATATCCAATAAACTGATTTAATGGTGAACTTGGACTATTGTTCAAAGTATTTGATAAAATAAATATTTCATCATCTTTATAATTGGAAATATAATTAATTATTGAACTATAAAGTTTTTCTTGTTCGAATACATTACAAACTAAATAAACAAATGAGTCTTTAGATTTTTTTGTACTTTTAATAAAGTTTTTTTCTTTAAAGTAAACATCATTTAAAAATTTTGCATTTTGACTTGTAATTCTATAACTTGTTGAAAGTTTTTTTGTTACTCATTGTCTTTTATTTAAGTTAAATGTCAAGTTTGCAAAACTTAAATATCGATTATCCGATCCTTTATAACCATATATTGCTTGTCGTGAATCTCCTAATATAATTATTTGCGATTCTCTTAGTTTAAAATAAATTATTCTTATTAATATTTCATATAAAACTTTATCTAAGTCTTGTGCTTCATCTATTATAATACAATCATAATTTTCTATATTTCCTACTAACTTATACTCATTATTTATAATTGAATTTAGTTTACTATCATTATTAATTTCTCCAACTTAATTATAGCAATGACCAAAAAAAGAATGAAAAGTGTATGATTTAATATTTGTTAATCCTAGTTTTTCGATTTTATGATTATTATCTGATGATAAATCTTTATTAAAAGTTAAAAGTAAAAATTTCTTATTTAAACAATTTTTTGCTAAATATAAACACGTTGTAGTCTTTCCACTCCCAGCAACTGCTTCTATTTTTAAGTTTTTACCTTCTTTTAAAGACTTTAAAATACTAACTTGTTCATCACTTGGTATAAAACTCATTTTTTTACTCCATTTTATCTTTAAAATTTAAATATTTACTTAAATATTACTATAAAAGAAAAAATAAACCAAATTTATAACTAGATTAAATAGAGCGACATATTAATTATCATTCTGTTTTGTTAAAGTATAAATTTAGTTTATTTTTAACAAAAATATTTTATCATTAACCGGCATTATAATGTAATTGATAGTTGCTAGTTTTATAATGAAATTCTCTGCCATTATCTCATGAAATATAATAGTCAACAAAACCTTGTAATTTAAAATCATAAAGATTATTAATTACTAATTTTCATTCTTTATCAATATACTCAAAACTTCATTTTGATTAAAGAAATATACAGTTGAACTATTATTTACTGAGTTTTGGCTTCTTACAAATTCACATCAATTTTATAGTAATTATTGATTAAGCCTTCATAGTTTTTTGTTTTTAAAATAGAAGCTTGTGTATTATTTTTTGTTATCAACGGACTTGATTGAAAGTATAGTTGGCATTTTTTATTTTAAGTGAACTAATAGCTTTATCAGTTTTTGCATGAAATATCCATACCCTAAACCAAGAGTTGCTAAAAATAATACAAAATAACTTGATACTAAAATAATAATAATTTTATTCATATCTTTTCTCTTTTTTTGATTAACAATACAAAAAATTATAAATATTTTTTAGATAATACTACTATTAGTGTTAAAAAAATAATGAGATTTCTCATTATTTTAATTTAGTAATTACTATTGAGTCCTTTTTTTTACTTAATTCTTCTATTAGTTCAATACTAGCAATCTTATTTGTAAAAGCAGTTGCACTTCCACAAATTATAGACATTATTAAGGATTTTTCAAAGTCATTAGTTTTTATGAATGTATTAACAAACCCCGCTAACATACTATCTCCTGCACCAGCTGCATTAATTAGTTTGTTACTTCAATTACCAATACTTGCCTTAATGATTGTCTCTTCATTTATAAACATTGCGCCATTTTTTCCTAAAGAAACAATTATGTTTTTTGCTCCCATTTTAATTAATTGTTTTGCTGCATTAATACAATCTAATTCAGAACTAATTTTTGTTTTTAAAGTTAAAGCTAACTCATTTTGATTAGGTTTTATTAAAAAAGGTTTTTTATCTAAAGTTAGTAATAGTGATTCTCCAAATGAATCGAC
The DNA here is from genome assembly GCF_004379335.1 of Spiroplasma gladiatoris. Lineage (NCBI taxonomy): Bacteria > Bacillati > Mycoplasmatota > Mollicutes > Entomoplasmatales > Spiroplasmataceae > Spiroplasma > Spiroplasma gladiatoris. Next base: position 755,098 of record NZ_CP038013.1, read on the forward strand.
TACAAAATTAGCTTTTAATTTATTTGCCAAGCTACATATTTTAGAATAAATATCTTCATTTACATTTTCAGGAATACTACCTGTTGCAATTATATAATCATCTTCATTTACATTTTCTTTCAAATATGAAAACATTTTTTCAAGCTCTAAATTACTAATAGATGGGCTTTTAACGCTACACTCAGTTTGGTTTTGATCTATTAGCTTTAAATTCACTCTTATATTTCCGTTTGATTGAAATTTTTTATAATTAATTTTTAAATCATTTAAACCTTTATAGAAATAATTCTCAAATTCACCACTTGAAAAAACTATTGACTCATTTTTCATACCTAAATTGTTTAACATCATTGAAACGTGAATCCCTTTACCAGCGGGATACATTTCTACATAAGTTGGTCTATTTGTTTGATCTTTTATGAGATTATCGAACTTTAAAATATAATCTATAGAAGGACTAAGAGAAATTACATAAACTTTATTTTTCATATTTTTCCTTTCATTAGTTTAAACGATTCTTGGTTTTAAAAGATTTTCTTTTATTTCTAAACAATGTATATCGTTGTAATATAAATTTTTAAAAATAGTTAGGTCTTTATTTTTAATACTTTCTATTTCTTTAACATATTTTTCAATAACTGAATAATATTTTAAAGTTTCTACAGATAAGTTTTTTCCACTTTCTTGTAAAGCTGTTTGTAATGCTGTAATTTTAGAGTTTAAAATTTCAATTCTTTTTAATTTATATTGATTATTTTTAGATGTATCTAATAATTGATTTGCAGTTTGTTTTTTATCTTTATTATTTGAGCTTAATAATTTTTGAGCTTTATTAAATAAAGATGCATTTTTATCTTCTCTTAATTGAGTAAATCTATTTAAAGAATATTCTAAATTAGATTTTTTTACACTTAAGTTATAATGTTTTTTAGTAACTACATTCAAAAGTTTTAACTCTTTTAAAGAGTTTTTCAATTTAATAATTTTATCATTTAAATTGTTTTGTCTATCTGATGTAATAACTTTTAATTTATTTACAACATTTTTAATTATTTGTTTAGTTAGTTGATCAGATTTAATATATTCAATAACTTTTATAATTTCATTTTCAATATTTACATTAATTTCTTTTAAATCATTTGTAATTGTTTCAATCGATTTAATCAATCATTGTTTATCAATATTTTTTTTATTTGCTTTTTTTAATATAGCAATTAATTCTTGTGCAGAATAATCAGTGTTCCCTTTTAAATGTTCTATTTTAATTAATTTATTTGTTGTTTTTAAAGATAAAGTTTTTTCAGTTTTTTCTTCTTTTCATAAAAAATATGTAATTAAAATTCCTAGTGCTAATGAAGCAATATCAATTAGAATTGCTGCTAGTAAATCATCAGTATAAGCTAAGAAACCAACAATACCACCAAGACCTGCAAGATTATCTAGAGTGACTTTAAAGATTCCAATTAATCATCCTCCAATCCCACCCGCTAAAACTCCAGTTAAGAATGGCATACCTTTTGGTAAATTTACACCATAAATACATGATTCTGTAGGTCCAGATATAACTCCTGGTAATGCTGCTAAAAATGCAGCTGATTTATCGATAGTTTTTTTTGTTTTTAATCCAACAGCAATTGTTGCACCCATTTGTGCTCAAGCAGCTGCAAATGCAGCTGCTAAAAATATTGATGGGTTATTATTAACACTTAAATCAGCAACAGCTGCAAAGAATAAAATGTTGTGTACTCCTAAAACCACCAAAGGTTGTCATGTTAGACCAACTATTAAAGCGCCTAATCCAAACGGCATATTCATAAATCAGTTAAATGCAGTTAATAATGCATTTTCTACAATTCCCATTATAGGCCCCATAACAAAGAATGCTAAAAATCCTCCTACCAAAATTGTTAAAAATGGATTTAATATGAAGTTTGCAACTGGATTAAAGTATTTTTCCATAGTTCTTTGTGAATATGCAATAATAACACCCATAACAATAAATACTAATATTGTTGAATAAAATGGTTTAATTGATATTTGTCAATCTCCTAATTTAAATAAATCTATTCCACTTTCTGGAATAATTGGAGAAATCATTAATAATGCTAAAGCTAAAGCTGTAGGTAATTTACCTCCTAAATATCTAACAACAGATCACATTGCAATTACACCCATCATTTTAAATCCGTTAGATGCAATTACATTTAATAAGTAATCGAAAATATTATAATCAGTTCCTAATACAGCTCCTTCTATAGTTGGATCAGAACCTATTTTTGTTCTTATTAAAAATTGTTGAAATGCCATAATAAGACCAACTCCTATTAAAAAAGGAATTAGTGGTCCAAAAAATGCAGAGACAGATTTAATAAATCTTCTTCATATAGATATATTATTTTCAACTACATTTTTTTTTGTATTAAAATCATTTTTAACAACTTCATTATTTGATACTAGATTTATATTTAATAAAGATTTTTTTAATAATTCTGTAATTTTAGAAACTTCAGCACCAATAATAAGTTGTAATTCACCATTTGATCATAAAGCACCCCTAATATTGGTGATGACTTTCAAATCATTAATTTTTGCTAAATCTGGGTTGATTAAACTTAATCTCATTCTTGTAGCACAATGGTAAACATCTTTTATATTGTCAACACCACCAACTTTTTCAAGAATATTTTGTACCATCACTTCTTGTTTTTCAATTTTACTCATTCATTTAAGCCCTTTCTATCATAAAAGACTTTTTAAAAAAATCTTAAATGACTATGCTAATATTAATTTTCCTTTGTAATTTGAAGGGCTTTCTTCGCTTATTAATGTAGAATTTTTATCAATATCTACTTTTATTCTGTTTTTAAAATTAAATTTACTTGAATCCATAAGTATAAAAGAGTTTTGAGAATTCTTTATTACTTTTTCTTTTATCATAGCTTCTTGTACATTAGTTGTATAAAAATTATTATCTTCAAGACTGTTCATACCTATGAAAGACTTATCAAAATAAAAACTATCAATAAATTTTAATGAAAGTTCACCAACTGTGGCATGTGTTGAAGGTATTATTGTTCCACCAATCAAACACACTTCAAAATCTAACTCAATTAGTTCTAAAGCTATTGAATATCCATTTGTCACTATACTTATTTTTTTGTTTTCTAAATGTTTAATCATTTGTTGAGTAGAAGAACCTGTATCAATAAATATTAGTTCTCCATCTTCTATAAGTTCTGCTGCTTTTTTTGCAATTTGATTTTTAGAATCAATGTTTATTAACTGTTTTTCTTCATCGAAACGTTCTTGCATTGGTTTACTATGAACTTTTAAAGATTTTGCTCCCCCATAAACTTTAATGATTTTACCTTCTTCATGAAGTTCATTAACATCTGTAATAATAGTTGCAATAGTTGAACTAGTTATTTTTGCTAGGGTTATATTTTTTACAAATCCTTTTTCATTTATAATATCTACAATTTTTTGTCTTCTTTCATCCTTAAGCAAAGATATTCCTCCTAACTTGATAATAGCATAACTTTTAAAAAAGTTTATAAAAGTTTATAATTTTTTATAATATATTTTTAAACTTTTATAAACTTTGTTATATTATCTTTATATAATAAGATTATAAGGAGAAAATTATGAAAGCGAGTTTAAAAAAAGAATTAATTAAAGCAAGAAATGGAAAATATGCAGTTCCAGCATTTAACTTTGATAATTTAGAAATGATGAAAGGAATTATTGAAGCTGCAGAAGAAGAAAACTCACCAGTTATACTTATGGTAACTGAGAGTGCAGCATTATATATGGGATTAGATAATGTTTTTGCATTTTCTTTGTCAGCTACAAATAAAGCAAAAATACCTGTTGTATTACATTGAGATCACGGATTTGACATTGAACTAATAAAAAAAGCAATTGATGTAGGTTTTTCAAGTGTAATGTTGGATTCATCTTTAAAACCATTTAATCAAAATGTTAAAGAAACTTTAGAAGTTGTAGAATATGCAAGAAAAAATGGAGTTGAAGTAGAATCAGAAATTGGACACGTTGGAGGTAAAGAAGATGATAGAAACTCTTCTTCCAATGGTTATACAGATATTACAGAAGCATTAGAATTTGAAAAATTGACACAAATTGATGCACTAGCAATAGCAATAGGAACAAGTCATGGTTTATTTAAAGGTGAGATAAAATTGCAGTTTGACCTTTTAGAAGAATTAAATCAAAAAATTAAAACACCTTTAGTTTTACATGGATCAAGTCAGGTTCCTTTAGAAGATTTAAAAAAAGCAATTAGTTTAGGAATCACTAAAATAAATATAGGAACCGATTTGAAGATTGCTTGTGCAAATGGAATTAAAGATTGATTTGAAAAAAATGAGAAAGGTTACGATGCTAGAAAGTATGGTAGAAGTGCAATTGATTTTGTAAAAGCAGAAGCAATAAAAAAAATTAGAGCATTTAATTCAAACAATAAAGGACGTTAAACAAATAACTTATTTGTTAAAAATTATTATAAAAATAACCATCGAAATATTAATGACTAAAAAACAAATACTACACTTTAAATTGGTGTAGTATTTGTTTTACTTATTTAATTAAATTTTTTAAAACTGAGAAACTAGTTCTTTAATTGATTTTATTTTTTCATAGTTTTTAGTTATAATTTCATCATTTGCAATTTCAAATTGATTTGCACTTTGATTTTCTTCTAAACCAATATAATTTGAGTGATTATAAACATCAAACAATTCTTTATTTTCAGATTGTCTTACTAATGAAATAAATGCACTTCTAACAACATTTGCAAAAGTTTCATCCATTCTTTTTCTTGAATACATAATTCCATCGTTCGGAATTCCATATGAAGTACCAATCATTACAGAGTTTTTAAATACACTAGGATTATCTTGTTTATAAATTATTTCTCTCATATCAGATCATCCAAAAACTATATCAAATTGAGGTTCATCATCTGTAACCCCTTTTGCAGCTGCTGCAGAACTTAATGCAATTAATTTATCATCATACATTTTTTTTAATTCTGTATCTTTAAACTGCATTGTGTTTTTTAATCACAACATTGGATATAATAATCCAGCACTTGAAGTTACATTTTCACTTAAAGAAATTCTTTTATTTGCTTGTGCTTGAGTAATTAATTTTTTTACTTCATCATGTTTAAATTCATGATTTAAAGGATCAACACTATTTCCTAAAGTATTTTTTACAAAATTTGAGTTTGCATAAACATATGATCGATAATAACTTACATCACTTTCTTTATTTAAAATAGTATCACTCAGTGCTTGTGCTGATAATTGTTTATCAACAACACTACTACTTATTACTTTGTTATAAGCATTAGCTAAACTAATTCCTGAATCATCTGATGCAAAATCATATTTACTTGCTAACTCATTGCTAAACTTATTATCTTTTTGAAACTTTTCAAAAGTACTTTCTGAACGAATTGATGGTCTAGAAGAAACAGTTATTATTCCTGCATCTTTATAAGTTCCATCATCTTGTTTTTCACCACGATAATTTTCATAAGTGTTTACAGATAAAAATGCTAAATCAGTAGTTCCTGATCTTAATGCTTCTCCTGCTGCTTCATAGTCGCTTGCCATAATTATTTCTACTTTTTTATTGAAACTAGAATCTAATTCTTTTAATTTATTTTCTAATTTTGCTTCTAAAGGTTTAATAGTTGCCATAGTTGCTGTTGGGTCAACTGAAGGTATAAAGTTAATTATTAATTTATTTGAGTTGCTACATGAGCTAACTCCAGATGCTATAGGCATTATCAATGAAATTGTTCCCATTAACATAAGTAATTTTTTCATTCTCTTTTTTATTCTCCTATATGTGAATATTAAATCACACCTTTATTATATAACATTAAAAAATAAATGAACTTATTGTTGATTTTGATTAAAAAATCAGTTTAAATTATTAACTTTATACTTATACATTGTTTTTTGATCAATTTTGCTTCTTTTATATTCTATTTTTAAATCTTTTTGATTCGCTTTTAAGGTTTTGTCTTCTGCATATTTTATATAATTCAAATGATAATTTTTTAAATTATTAGTATAGTTTTTTTTAAGAGTTTTTAAATAATTTTTAAAATGTAATTTTATTAACTTATAAACTTTTAAATATTCTTTTTTAAAATCAGTTAAATTGCTATATTTATTTAAACTAAAAACTTCTTGATACGCTTTTAATAAAGCAGTTTTTTTATTTATTTTATTACTTTTTTTAATAGCAAATAGTTTTTTATTAGTATATGAATATAATGCTTTTGATCGATCAAAACTTAAACCGTCTTTATTAAACAATAAAACTTCATTAGTTTTATATAAAATAAAGTTTTTGTTTTTTAGTTTTAAAATAATTCAATCAATTAAATATGGATTTTTATCATCTTTAATTTTTTGTCTTAAAATATTTGCAAGATACTCAACTAAAAAAGTACATATAATTATTCCAAACATTAATGCTCCAAATTGTTCAAAATAACCATCATTAAAATAAGCTACTAAAACAAATCCCATGTTTCCAGCACCAACAACTCCAAGAATTGTTACTTCTTTAAAATTAATATCAAAACGATAAACTATGTAAGAAATTATTCTACTTGATGTTTGAGGAATTATTCCATATCTAAACTTTTGCAAAAAATTAAAACCTGTTGCTTCTAATTGTGAAACTAATTTTGTATCAATTTCTTCAAATGCTTCACGACTATATTTTGTTAACATTGAAAATGAACCAATTGCTAAAGCAATCGCTCCATTAAATGGTCCTAAACCAATTATTGATACAAAAATTATTGCATATATATAAGTAGGAACAACTCTTATTAAAATTGTAAAACCTTTAAAAACTTTTGCTATATAAAAATTAACAATAGTTTCTGAACTTAATAATGCAAAAATATAAGCAAAAATAGATCCAATAAAAGTTGCTAACATTGCAATTGAGATTGTTTCAAATACTAACTTAATTACAGGAATAGAAACAATATTATTAGTTAAAAATAAAGAAGATAGATCCATATTTAGCATTCTTAAAATATTTTTATTAGTTGAGTTTATAATTGCAAATGGTTCAATATGAAAATCGATTAAAGTCATTGAATATATAAATAATGCTAAAAAAATAATTCCTACAATAACTCTTTTAATATATTTTTTTGGTTCTTTTTGTAAATAATTACTAATTGAAAGATTTTTTTGTAAATTATGTTTGATTTGTTTAATCTCTAAATTTAAATTATTAATATGATTTTTTTTAAGTTCTTGGACCTGAGCATTAAAATTAGTTACAAAAATCTTGTCTCTTCTAACTTTACATTTAAAATAATCATTATAAACAAATCACTTATTAATATTTATATTTTTTTCTTTAAATTCTTTAAAGTCATTTATATCTTTTTTAAGATTATATTTATGATCGTTTTTAAATTTTTTAATTTCTTTTTGCATTGCTAATTTTCGTTCTTTAACTTTAACTTTATTATTTTTATTTTCATTAATTAACTCTAAGTATTTGTTTTTAATGTGACTTTCAATAAAATAACTTTTATTTTTTTTCAAGTTAATGTTTTTAATTTGCTTATTTAGTTTTTCAATTTCTTTATTATCCACAAAAAAATCTTTATCTTTAATTACATATTTTTTTAAAAAATAAATTAGTGCTTCTAAAAATACTATACACAGCATTAAATTAAATAATATAAACCCTACTCTATCATATTTTTGTAAACTTTGATTTTTGCTAATTAATTGTCCAATTCCAATTCTTGAAATCCCTCCAATAATTGCAACATATTTTACATTTGATTCTAAACCATAAAAAAGCAATGACATTATACTTACAGATAATTGAGGTTTAATTCCAGAATTAAATGCGTTTGGTTTTTTTGAACCTGTTGCTATTAAAGTTGAATAAATTTTATAATTAATTTGTTGAAGTCTTTCTAAAAATAATTTACCTGATAAAGCAATACTAAAAATAACAATAGTTAACATAACTGTAAAAGTATTTTGACCAAAATAACCAATTAAGATTAAAACAAATACAAATGAAGGAATCGTTCTAAACATACCTAAAATAAATATACAAAGATTATTAATAAATTTATTTTTTGTTAATTTATTACATGCACAAATTGCTAAAAACAAAGCAATAATTATTCCAATAACAGTACCTGCAAATGACATTAAAAAAGTTTGTAAAAATGAAACAAAAGTTGTATAAATAAAACTTTCTCCAAAAGTGTTTTTTACAAAATAAGATTTTAAGTCTCATGTTAACATTTGTTTTATTCTTAAAAATAATTTTGGAAAACCATTAATTAATTGTTTTCAATCCCCATCAATAAAATAAATACTAAATATTAATAACCCTAAAATTAAACAAAAAAATAAGATTGCAAAATATTTTTTGGGTGATTGAACATAGTCATTATCAATTTTAAAAACATCTTTGCTAAATAAAGCGTTCATTCTTCTTCTATAATTCATTTTTACTCACCATCATAATTATCACCATATATATTTTTTAAATCTTCTTTAGTAATTTGATTTGCCAAACCATCAAAGACAACTTCTCCGTTTTTTAAACCAATAATTCGCTTTGCATATTTCATTGCAAGATCGATATGATGAATATTTATTAATATTGTAATTTTATCTTCTTGATTAATTTTTAAAAAATCTTTCATAACTTGATTTGCCAACATTGGATCTAGTGCAGAAACTGGTTCATCTGCAATAATTAACCTAGGTTCTTGAGCTAAAGTTCTTGCCAAAGCAACTCTTTGTTGTTGTCCACCGCTTAAATTTTCTACTCTTACAAATGCATATTCTAATAAATTAAGCTTTTTTAAATTTTTTAAAGCAATTTCTTTATCTGCTTTTTTAAAAATTCCAAAAAACGACATAAAAAAATTCATTTTAGAAACTCTTGCATTTAAAACATTTCTTATAGTAGTTTGAGTTTCAATATTATTGTATTCTTGAGACATTAATCCAACTTTTTTTCGATATGTTCTTAAAACTTTTCCTTTAATTAAATTTAAATCATAGTTAATATCATCAAATTTAATTTGTATATCTCCTGAATTAATACTAACCAGTTTGTTAAGTGTTTTTATTAAAGTAGTTTTTCCAGCTCCAGATGATCCAACAATTGCAACAAATTCACCTTTATTAATTTTTAAATTAATATCTTTTAAAGCATGATTTCCATTAGATCAGACTTTATTAACATTGTTAAAATTTATCATAAAAAGCTCCTATTTATTAAAAATATTAGTATTTTTAACTTATATTTATATTATCTACTATTTTTTAAATACTATTTAATTAATTGTTATTTCTTGTTTTAAATAAAAATCTACACATTATAATGTGTAGATTTTTATTTTTATATTACTTAATTTGATAGTTTAATTTAATTTCTCCTGAAACTTTATAACCTTTTGCTAAATCTATAATATTATCTTTAACTTTTATATCTATTGTTCCAGTTTTATTGTCAGAATTTTTATTTACAGCAAAATCAAATAAATTTTCTGCATTTTTTAAAAATTCTGAATAACTAAGTGTTCCTTGTTCGAAATTCCCAAATTCACTTTCTTTAGCTTTTTGCGAGTCAAATAAGAATTTATTATTATTTATACCCAATGCTATGTCTTGTTCTCAATAATCAACTAATTCTCCGTCTGTATTTGTTATGTAATCAAATAATTCTTTATAAGTTTCACTACTTAAAATATCTGAAGTTAAACTAACAAATGAGTCTTCTACTAAATAATCAACTATTGTTGTTAAACTCCATTGTATAGATTCATCTGCCAAATTCATTTTAAAAGTCACTTTAATAATTTCTGGAACATAATCTGAATTTATATTAGAAATTATTTCAGCTTCGTAATTTGAATCGTTTTTTTTATATGAATTCACACTAAATTGTTTAAGTTTATTTTGATCAATACCTACTTTAGTAGCAAATGAATTTAAAATAGCACTTTTAATCATATAATCACTATTATCAACAGGTTTTACTTCTCCTAAGTCACTATTTTTTCATCCATCTGGAATGGCGGTTTGTTGTTTTAAAGCAATTTTAGTTGTTCCATAAACATAAACACCTTGAACATCATATCCTTTTCCGTCAATTGAAGTAAATTGTAAAAAGTTTTTATCATTTTCCTTAATAACTTCAATTTTAATTGTTTTTTCTAAATCACTATAATCAATTACTAAGTTGACTAATTTAGCTTTATCTAATAAAGGTACTACAAATCGTTTAAACGCACTAGCTGCAGTATCTAAATTATAATTTTCAACCATTAAATAACCATCATTTCATTCAGGTTTACCAACAGCAGCTATTCCTTTACCGATTATAGCATCACTAAAGAAAGTTACGTTAAATCTAATTCTAAAGTTATAAGTAATTTCAACACTACCTTTAAACTTAGTTGAACTATCTGTAGCTTTTAGTTTTGCTTTTGTATTATTAGAACTTACAAATTGAACATCATCTTCAGTTAATCCATAATCTTTGTTTTTTTCATTAATTGCATTAACCAGATCTTCTAAAGTTAAATTTAAACCAATGTCTTCTTTACTTACAACATCTCCTAATTCTCTAACTTTTAAGTCATTTAAATCAATTTTGTTTTCATTATTATTGTTTTTATCGTCATTATTATTGTTATTTTCACTATTTTTAGGGCATGCAACAACAGTTGTAGAAGTACTTGCAACCATTCCAATCGCTGCTAATAAACTAATTAATTTCTTCATTTTTCATTTCTCCTATTGTTTTTTAAAACTTGTAAAGGTTTATAAAACAATACTAGGAGGAGTTGTTGCCTTCTTTTTATTAGTTAATAAAAGTGAAAAATAAGAGTTAATTTTTAAGTCATTTAATGGTTTTTGATTTAATAAAAAAATTGCAATATTTTTATTAAAAGAAATTTGTAATTCTATTAAATATTCTAAAAAGCTTAAATAATATGGACAATTAATTTGCAAATTGGATTGGAATAAACAAAGTTGTTCGTCTAATTTATTTTCTAAGTTTTTATAATAATTTCTTTTATATAAAAAATAATAATTTAAAAATAAAATATAACTTATAATTGCAAAAAGTAATGAAAAACTAGCAATAGCTATTAAAGAAATTAAGAAGTTATTCGAATTAATTTGTCCTTTATATTCTAAAAATACGCGAATAAGATTTTGTATCTCAATTAACATTAAATAAAATAAAGCTTTTGTTAAATGAATCAAATGAGTTGATTTTATATATCCAACAATTGAAGTGGTTTTTTGATAAGTATTATTATATTTAATAAAATATTTTGAAAACTCATATAACAAAATAAAACTAATTGCAAAAATAGTTAATAATATTAATGTTAAAACTACATTATATAGATTTCTTCCTAAAAAATAATCTAAATTAAAGTTCTTTAATGATAAATAAATCAGAGTTAAAAAGAATGGTAACTTTAAATAATGACTGAACTTAAAGATTAATTTCATATTAACTCCTTTATTCGAAATGAATATAGAAATATTATACAAAATTAATCTTAAAATTACTAATTTTTAATTTTCTTGGTTTTCTTCTTTTTGTAACTGTAATATATTAACTACTTGATTATCATCAAAGTTTGCTAATTGATTAATATAATTTATAAGATCAATGCCCTTTTTTAAATCATTTAAACTGTGCTTTTTAACCAAATCAAAATTTAAATCATCTGCTGGTTTTCCTTTTACTATTTTTTCAAAGTGTTTCATTCCATCTTTTCCAATTTCAAAGTTTTCATATTCATCACCATAATCATTCATTAAATCTTTTATAATATGTTGAGGTTTATATTTATAAGATATTATTTTAAAGTTATTAGCATTAAAAAAATAATCATATAATTCATACCCTTTTAATAGTAAATAATCTTTTAAATTTGATAAACTACTAAATGTTTCAACAAAAAATTCTAAAGCTTTTATTTCTAAAAACTTAGCCATATATAAAAACTTTTCAATATTATTTTCTTTTACATAATTTGCAATAAATATAGCAAATTCTTCAAGTTTTAATAATAACTCATTTTGATTTGATCAATCATCACAAAACTGATAAACAATTTCATTTTCACTTACAAACATATTTAAATTATTATCATAAATTAAGGTATTTAAACATACTGTATAAGGAATATCATTAATTGTAATTTTATCAAACTTTTCTTTTGTTCATTTATGAAATTGAAAAGCTTCAAAATCAATTACACAAAGTCGTTTTGGTTTTAAAAAACCCAATACTTCAATTGCTACTTTTTTGTTAAATGCTAAGTAATACTCATCTTTTTTAATTAAATGCATAAATCTTTCCATTTAATAAGATTATAGAATTAAAATAAAAAAAAGCAAAAAAACTAAATAACATAAAGTTAAATTATAAAAATTTTTTTATAATTTAAAAAATCGTTTATTATTTTTTAAATTATAATTAACTAGTATTTTAATAAATATAAAGGAGAAATAAAAATGAAAAAATTATTAAGTTTATTAGGAGCAATTGGATTAGTTGCTACTGCTTCAAGCACAGTTGTTGCTTGTCCCAAAAAAAGTGAAGAAACTAGTTCATCAATTAAAGATTTAAGTGATTTACCAGTAAAAGAATTGGGGGCAATAAAAGGAACTGGAGACACACCTAGTGTAGTTGATCTTGTTAAAGCAATAAATGCTAAAAATAAAGATTATGGATTAGATGATAAAGATGTAGTTATCGATGGTACTCCAAGCGATAAAACAGCTACCATTAAAGCTAGTGATAAATCAACAAACTTTAAAGGAAGTGTCACATTAACATACACTTATGAAAAAGACACTTCTAAAAGAGAAAAATTTAATTTATCTTTAGTAGAAGATGTTATTAATAAAACAGGACTTGCTGGAGCAGTTAGACCGAATGATTTAAATATAGGTTTTTTAACTACACCTGATTTAAGAAATAAAGAAAAAATTGTATCTTCTGTGAGAGATTTTATAGACGTTGTAGTAGAAGCTGCTAAAGCTTTGTATAATTTAAACACAGAGCAAATAATGGGTATGATTGAAATAGATTATCAAGATAATAATGGTGCTTCAATAGACCCGAATAATGATAATAAAGATACTTATCAAATTATTGGTAGTGTTAAACAAGGTCATGAAAATGATATTGATGGTTTTACAGCCGAAGGAAAAGCGACAATTAAATTAAAACAACAAACTCTAAAATTATCAGATATAGTTAAAACAAAAGCCTTAGGAAAAATAAATATTGATAGCGATGATGCTTATACAATCAAAAATACAATTATGATTGCTGCACAAAATTCAAATTCAGAACTTAAAACATACACTACTTCAATTAATCCTAGTGTTCAAATATTAAATTATGACTTAGATAAGGGTACAGCACGTATTGCTCCAATTATCAATAGTGATTTTATATCAAATGATATAGTAGAAATATCTTATGAGGTTGTTAGGCCAGAAGCAGGTAATTCTTTATTAGATTTCACTGTAATGAGTAATAGTTATGATCCTAATGCAGAATATAATTTGGGTTTACCTTTAGATTTATCTGAAGAACCTAAAGAATCATTAGATTCTTGAGAAGATAGTGATATTGCAAATGTAGTTAATTATTTAACAGAATTAGATGGAACATATATTGAATATTGATCACAATTTTATACTACTAATAAAAGATATTTTTTAGATAGTCAAAAAGATGAAGATAAAACAAAAGCTGAAAACCAATTAGTATCTTATGAACAGTTCAAAAAAGATTTTAAAGATATTTTTGAACTTACTTTAGAAGATTACACATCTTCAGAAGAAAGCGATAATGAAATATCTGGTATTATTACTTTAAAAGTTAAAAATGGTAAAGAAAATATTTACGCATCTCAAAAATTTAGTTTATCAGGTTCAATAAAAGTTTATTATAGTTTAACAGGAGGTTATTAATTTTAAATACAAAATTAAAAATCACTTTCTTTTTATAAAGAAAGTGATTTTTTTTTACATAATTAATAATGTTGGTGATTGAGTTCTTATTTTTCTTGTAGTTATTGATATAGCTACAACATAACAAACAACAACTAATAAAGATGATACTAATGGAGTTCACCAAACAAATCCCATTGGTATTGAAATTACATATAGCGATATAAAGTGCATTGCTAAATAAACTGTTAAATAACTTAAAGCTGTAGCTAATGCAAATAAGATTAACGATCAAATTGTTACAAATTTAAATGTATAAGTTATAACTTCACGATTAGAATATCCAAGCGCTTTCATAACAACCATAAACCGTTTGTATTGATTTACATATATATCTGAAATTAAAATAATTGATAAAGTTGAAACTATTATCATAAAGACAATAAAGAATGTTCCAATTGTAATTACAAGATTCGAAATCTGATTAATCAGATTTTTTTGATCTCCTAAGAATTTATAATCTTTTAATTCTACTGTTGCTAAAAAGTTATTTGGACCATTTACAGAGTAATCTCCTATATTTGGGTCCATTGCAAATGAAGCTTGTGTACTTATAAAGTAAGGTTCAATTGCATTTGAAAAACTTCCATTGTATCACATGTTTGGACGAATTGATTTTTCAAAATCATTATCTCCAAATACTCATTTTTCTTTATTAGCTGGATCGATTTGTGATTCAGGTTTATTTAATTTATAAGTATCAATCATTGTACCATCACCTGCATCATATTGACCACTAGGTTTTGACTTATCTTCATAACTAAATTCAAATGGTATATATCTTGAAACATTATATCCATTTACTAAGTTTACTAAACTTTGATCTGCAATTATAACACTTTCACCATATACTCCAACATTTTCATAGTTTAAAAGACTTATTTCGTTTACATTACCTTTTGAAAGTTTATTTCATTCTATTTCATAATCATTTGTAATTGAAATTGGATTATTTGTTCTTGCAAATGCATATTGAATGAAATTAGTTCTGATTGTTGTTAAATCTTTTGTTTCAGCACCAGTTAAATTTTCTTTTGGTTTTGAATATGTTTTTACTGGTTCGAAATATAGTGAATAAGGTCTAATTCACATAAATTTATTAGAACTATATCCTAAAATACTATTTCAATCTTTTTTAGTATCTTCAGGAACTTTATCACTAGAAACTTCTCCATATCATGCATCACGATTAATTGCATTTCCTTGATTGATTATTTCTTTAAATTCTTCGTATCTTTCCATAGGAATAAATAACATCATATTATCATATTGATAATAAGGTCTTATTTCTGCATTTAGAGTTTCTTGCCCATTAACTACTTTAGATTCTAAATTATAAAATCCATAAGTATTGTCAACCATTTTTTTAGCTGAATTATAACGATCAAATCCTTTTGTATAAAATCCATCCCCTACTTCATTTTCGCTATCACCTCTAAATACAGGTGAATAAGTAAATTTAGAATTACTTAAACTTGCAGGATCTAGTCAACTATTTTCTTTTGTTAATGATTTATTTTTGTATAGTTGATAATCTCTATCATCGTATTTTCAAGCACTATTTGGAATGTTTGCTCCATCTTTTGCTAATGTTAATCTCGTTTGATCTGTTTTTAAGTTTTTAATTTGATTGTCTTCGAATTTATAAATAATATTTGATTCATTGTTTACTAATGCAGGTATTGATATTTTTTTATTTTGAGCATCATAAACTTTAATATTATTTATTACTAAGTCTTCATTTTGAACAACATTACCATATAAAATATCTTGAATTTTTTTAATATCTTCATTTGTAAAGAAAATATTATTTGCTTTTTGAGATATTTTTAAAGCAGTTTGAGTTTTGTCTAAACCTGTAATTGTTGTAGGTTTTAAATTACTTTTCATATTTACTTTTGTATACATTGAATCAACTGTTGGAATGTAACTATTAAAGTTTCAACCAAAACGATATTGATTAATTCGATTTTGTGATTTATTTACATAGTTTCTAACATAAGCTGGAGTTTGAGCTAAAATTACATCAATAATTTTTTGCTTTCATTGTCCATTTGATGATTCAATATCAATACTTGAAAATAAAGTTTTAATAATTGCAGGTAATCCATTCGAAAGTAATGAAGAAAATTGTAATATTTTTTCTTTTCTTGCATCTAAATTTTGATATTTTTCATTATCTGAATGAATTATTCAATCCAGTAATAATTGAATATCTTCAATACTAATACTTTTTCCAATCATTTGAACTAAGTTATTTCCAAAGAATGAAGCTATATAAGAAATAACGTTTGAATCTGCAATTGGATTTCCGCTCTCATCTTTTAAACCTTCAGTAACTACATTATATGCTCAATCATAAGATAATGAATTAGTTTTAGATTCTGAAATTAACACTTTTGGAATGACTGAATGTTCAGAAATTGGTTGTACTGATGAAGTAGTTTTACCAACCATTCCAATATCTGCTTCTAATTTACTTTTTGTATCAATGTATTGATCTTCATAACTTTCAACACCTTTTCAAGCAGATAAACTAGTTTTTGATAATGGAGCATTACCAACAACCCCAATATTATCCATTGAGTTTTGATAATTAACATTTTTATAATATTCAGATAAAGTTTTTTTAACAATTCCAGGAATAGCCATAACCCCAGATATTAAAAATGTATTTAAAAAGATAGTTATTGCTGTTAATAAGGTTTTAGAAAAACCATTAATTGCTAGCTCAGTACTAAATCGACTTGAAAAACTTCTTTTAAACGTTAGTAATTTCTTTAATTTATTTAATATCTTATGCTCTTTTTCTAAACTTGCATCAACTGCAATTTCTAATACAGGTTTTTTAACCAATCGATAAGCAACATAATATGATACTCCAATTGTTAAAACACCAAATATACTAAACGAAGCAAGAATCGCTTCTCAGTCAAATGTAGCCTGCCAATAAGCTCCTCCGGTATACGAAATCAATAATGACACAATTGCTTCTTGACAAAATGCAGAGATAACTCATGCAATTGGTACAATTAAAAAACACGAAATAATACCATAAGAAATGTAAGAAACAGCAATACTTGAACTTCTTGCTCCCATTGCTTTTAATATTGTAATTTCACCAGCATTTAATTGAATAGTTTTTTTAATACCAATTAAAGTTGCTGCCAAAGCTATTAATGCGATGATTGAAGCGGCTGAGTAAGAAAATACTTGAAAGATTTGAGTTATTTTCGGAGCAACTGTTCAGTTATAAGAAAGACTTGAGTCATTAAAGGTGCTAAATTTTTCAAAACCAATATTAAATGAATCAATATAACTTTGTGCATCTTTAAAATCTTTTTTATTATTAGTTTGTTCTGCAACTTTTTGTTTTGCATTGTATGATTGATATAAATAAGATTCATTTGACATCATATTTGAATAATAATTTAACATATCATAACTTGCATTTTTATGCTTTTTATCTTGTTTTGAAGTTACAAACGTATTTAAATATTTTGTTGTAAATTTTCCATAATCACTTGTAATTATTTTTGATAATGTCGACTCTGTTCCGAAGGCAATTAATCCTTTTTTGCTATTTGGAATTGGAACACTAGCATCGGAAACTGGAAAGAAAGTTAATGGATCAACTCCAAAACCACTAATAATAAATGTAGATCCTCCAATTGAAATTGATGATCCTAATTTGATTTTATTTGCTTTAGCATATTGAGGGTTTATTAAAATTTCATTGTCAGCTTTTGGATATGATCCAGATACAACTGTAAGTCTAGATTTTCATAAATCGTCTAAAACAATAAGACGATATTTTTTTTCTTGTTGTGCATCTGAAAAGTTCATTTCTGCACGGTTTTCAACTTTTACATTTGTAGCTTCAGCAGAGATTTGAGATTTTAAATAGAATAATTTTATATCATTAATTGAATTTCTATTTAATTCATTACGGTTTGCGAAACTAAAAAAACCTTTTTCAGAAACAAGATTTTCATTTAAACTTGAACCTCTTTCTTCAAATTTTAATAGTTTTAGTACATCCATTCTACCAACACTACCTGTTGGTTTGTTGTTGTTTAAAGTTACTATAAGTTGGTTTAAACTACCTCTTAATCCTCTTGTAAATTTATCTGTTTTTGAATAACAATAGTAGTTTTGATAGTTTATTGAGTCTTCTTTATGCATTAAATCATAATCTAAATCAATTTGTTGTAAATAAGGCACTTGAAAATTTTGTCCTTCTACATTATATTGCATATTATTAATTTTTTGACTTTGCTCAACTTTTGAACTAGTTTGATTATTATATTTATTTCCAAAAATAAATGTAAATAATGTATTTGCAATTATTTGATTATTTGTTTTATCATAATAATTAAAACCAGAATTATCTTTTTTATTATCTACTATATTAAATTGGTTTTTAAGTAGTTCATTATCAATAATTTTGTCAGCATTAACTTTTGAAACTTCAGAAATTGCTTCATCAATATAATATTGAACATAATCAATTGCAGAGTTAATAATTTGTCCTAATAATGTTGTAAAGGCTGTTTGTAAATATAAGTCGTATTTACTTACACTATCATTTTTTAAAGAATTTGTAGATTTATCAAACAGTGTATCGATGTTATTATCATTGATTATACCAATTTCTCATAATTTATCAAAAGTTGTACCTTTTAAGTAAGATGCTCTGCTCTTTAAATCATTTAAAAAGTTTGATTTTAAAATTTGAATTCCTTTAACAATAAAATTTTCAAAAACTACTTTTTTGAAATTAAAGTTTTCATTATTTGCGATTGTTGAACCATCAACAAAATCAGCATACTTAGTAGTGCTTGATATTTTTAGTTTTTTAAATTTATCATATGTATCTTTATATTCAATTACTCCTGAAAATTGTTGATATTCATAGTGAAAAATAGTTTCTAAAAAGTTATCGCTACTTAATAAATTAAATAACTCACTTCTTAAACTGTCATCTTCAAAAGATTTAGATATAAAAGTTTCTTGATAATTTTTTAAGTATTGTTCTTTTAAACCATCATTAATTTTTTGTAAAGAAAACTTATCTTTTCCTTTTTTAGCTTCTCCTGTTAAATTTGTTGATTCTTTATCTACAGAAATTAAATTAAAATTATATCCAACCCCACTATTTAAATCACTTGTTGCAGGTTGAGTTGAGTATTTTTTAGCTAAAAATTGAAAATCTATAAAATCCATTAATGGAACAGTTTTTGAATCTTTATTATTAACTGTTCCTACCTCTCTTGTAGCAACATAATCAAATTTTTCCATTTTCGGAACAATTTCTTTATAGTTGTTAATTATTCTTGTTGAGGCAGAGAGAGAAATACCTAAAATAAGTGAAGAAATAAAAGTTAATATAACAATTACATAAAATTGTATTTTAAACTTGTAAACTCCTTTTAATCCTTGTTTTAGATATAGTCATAAACTAATCTTTTTCATATAATTCTTCTTCCTATAAACTTTATATTAAAGATTTTATATATAAATACAAGTAAAATATTTTTATATTGCTAAATTTATTTTTATAAATATTTATATATAATCTTACTAAGAATAAAATAAGGAGATTTTTATGAAAAAACTAATTACAATACTAAGTGTTGTATCAATTTCTTCAACAATGGCATCTGTTAGTGCATGTTCACTTGTAAATTATGAAAAACAATATATTAAAAATAAAGTAAATACAATAATGGATGTGGCAAGTGTTGCTTCTAGAAGTGCAATAATTAATGATGTTGAAGGTATTGATGTTGATTATTTAAATAAATACATAGGGAATCAAAAAATTAATAAAACTTTGCCAAAATTTTCTGCTTCTCAACAAACTATTACAAAAAGTGTTGTAGAATCTACTTTTGGTCAACTTTTAGATCGTAAATTCTATGAAGAATTAGATCAAAATAGCGCATATAGTTTAGAAGGTAAAAAAACTGCAGATTCTTATGCAGATTCAATAGTTACAAACGGATCTTTAATACTATCAACTATCAAAACTGCTGGAGGAATTAAACCTTCTTTAGGAGGAGTTATTGAAGGATTAATACCACAACTTTCAAGTTTGCTAAGTAATGTAAGTAATGAGTTTAATATTACAAACAATTATGTAAATAATATAAATAGTTTGGCTCCTTATGGACAATTATTAATAAAAGATTTAGACAATACAAAGTTAGTTTCAACTTTATTAAAACTTATATTAAACATTAATTTTATAAATGATAAAGAAATTGATGATTCAGTAATAAACGGACTATTACCTTTATTAGTAAAAGATAATTCTGGGGATCTTAGTAACACAAAAAATACAACTATTCCTTTAATTTTAGAACATTACATTAATAATGTTATGTTTAAAAATTTTAAAGGTACATATACTAATTCTAATAAAGCACCTGGAAATATAAGTTTAACCCCAAAAGTAGTTCAACAATCAGCTTTGGTAAAGTTAAATAAATTACTGATTCGTCTAAATGGTAAAAAAGATGATAACTCTAAAAAGCAACTATTAAGAGATGATTACGAACCAATCGAGAATGCTAAATGAATTAGAGAAAATATTGGAGAAAATTTAGGTTATTTAATAAATAATTTTAGTAATTTAAACTATGTTGGGATTTTAGAAAGTATTGATGATGTCTTTTATATAATCGGAGCTTTATTAATTAACCTAGGAATATTTGATTTTGAAACGGATTTTAATAAAAATCCAACAGCAAATAATTTATTTAATGATAGTTTGGATAATAAAACTTATTTTAAAAATATGAATAGTCAAGATAGTGACGATAAAATGGTTATAAAGTTTGATTCTCAATTACAACAAAAAAATGGTGTTAAAACAAATGGTGTTAAAAATACAGTTACTTTTAGTTCTTATAAAATGTTAAAAAATTTAACAAAAGCAACAGATCCAAATAATAAAGACGGAAGAGATATGCAAAGAATATTATTCTTGTTATTATATTCAAATTCTCCTCAAAAAGAAGATTATTCTTTAAAAACAGATATGAATATTTTAGACTTACTTCCTTTAGGGAGTTCTAATTCGCAATACGAAGAAAATGATATAGTTGGTGTTGATAGTTTATTAGGAGGAATTGTTCAAGGCTTAGGTTATAAGTTATTTGATATTTTAAAATCAGTGACTTTACCACCTAGTCTTAAAGATATTGCAGGATTAGCAGCGTCAAGATTATTAGGAGTAACTGTTGATTCTATTGCTAATGATAAAAACATTCAAGGCTTAGGTAGTTTATTAAATTCATTAAGCAGTTCGACAGGTTTAAGTATTAGCAAAAACAATATCAAACTACTAGAACATGGTTATCAAGCTTTGTGAGACGAAAAATCAACACTTTTAACAGACTTACTTAATATGAAATTAGGAGATAAACCATTAAATTTGAAAAATTTATTCAGTATGAAATTAACTGCCAGCATAACAATTAATACAGTTTTAAAAATGTTTTCTGAAATATATTCAGATACAAGTAAATTAAGAGCTCAATTTAATAGTAAATTTGAAACTTGAAGTAGTGGTGGTGTAAAAGATGGAATAGCAACTTTATCTAAAAGTCTTGGAGATAAACTAAAAATATATTATAGTGATAAAATCAACAATGATAATGGAGTAGTTAATTCACAACCAGATAAAAACTTAAACGATAAAAATGGAGAGTACAATCGTATAACAACTGCTTTATCTTTAATTAAATATCCAGGATTAGCTTTAAGAGATAGTTCTTATTCATTAGATAATAAAAAAACATATATTGGCACTAAAGGTGTTATGTACTCATTAGGATATGTAGAAGGTCAAGACAAATTTATCGATGAAACACCTTTAAAAGCATTAGAACAAATTTTTGATGATAGTAATTTCAAAAATTTAGAAAATGCTATTATTAATGATTTTAATTATATTGGATCAGTAAAAGAACAATATATTAAAGATAATATAGAAATATTTACAGATTATAAAAACTTTAATACAGAATTAGTTTCTTATTCAAACATTGAAGATGAAAGTAATCCTGGAAAAATAGAATTTAAAATTGAATATATTTCTCCAAAAGATAAATCAAAACATGTATATAATATTAAATTAAGTGAATATGCAAATTTAAAAAATTGAACAATAGAAAGTATTACAAAATAAAATCAGTTTAAGTTAAACTGATTTTTTTATAATTCAATATAATTATTTTTTAATTTTATTTGATTAATAAATTCGATAAAGTCTTTTCAAACCTTTTCTTTTCCAACTTCATTTAGTATTTCATGACGCATATTAAAATATAAGCGCAGTTTAGAATCTAAACCATTTTTTAAATATATTTTTTGTAATTTTTTTGGATCTTTTCCAAATTTACCAACACTATCATTTTCTCCAGACATAATAAAAATTGGTAAGTTTTTTGGAATTCTATCAATTGAATCTTGTTTTTGAATATTTATTAGTCCTGTAAACAAGTCTCTAAATCCAGAACTTGTAAACTTTTGTCCAGTTAAATAATCATCAACAAAATCTTGAACAACTTTACTATCATTACTTAATCATTCTGCACCAGTTTTTCCAAACTTTTTAAATTTAGAATTTAAAGGCTTATAACTTAATTTTCAAATAAATTCATCAATGTTTTTGGGTCCAAATTTTTTAATATTTTTATTTGCAACTCCAAGTCCAAAGTTTAAAACAATATTAGAATAAAGTGCAGTTCCAATTATAAAAGCCCCTTTTACACTGTCTCCATAACTTGAAATATAATGTCTAACCATAAAACTACCCATTGAATGTCCTGCAATTATAATATCAAGACTTTTATATGAGCTTGTTATAAAATCATTTATTACTTTTAAATCTTTAATTATTATATTTCAGCCATCTTTATCAGCAAAATAACCTAATTCATTTTCTTTTAAATTAGCAGTTTTCCCGTGACCTCGATGATCTGCTCCTACAACAATATAATTGTTTTTATTTAAAAATTTTGCAAACTCATTGTATCTTAACATATGCTCTGCACTACCATGAATTAAATGAATAACTCCAATTGGTTTTTTTACATCATCTCAAATATAAGTGTATAGTTGTTTGTTATCAAAACTTTTTATTTCTATTTCTTTCATAAAATTAATCCTTATCTTTTTTTATTTTACATAAAAAAAATACTTTATAAAAATTTATAAAGTATTTTTAAAAAACTATAACTTATCAATTGAACTAATTAGTAAGTAACTTTGTTCACTTGTTAATTTAATTTCAAACTTATTAACTGTATTTGTTTTACTATCAGTAATAGTATAAACAAAGTCATTTGTTTCTTTTAATTCTGTATCAACTTTTAAAGCCTTAAATACATCTATGGAAGCATCTTCTGCTACACTTAATTTTGCTTTAAATTGTTTTAGATTTGTATCTAATGTTTTTATCACAGCATTAATTCAATCAACATTTTCTTGAATAATTACTTGTAGTTGTTCTAAAACAGATCCAGCTTTAATTGTTCCATTGTCTTCTAAACCAAATACTTTCATAAAGTTATTTATATCGCTTGTAGCATTTTTAAAAGTATCATTAGTATATAGTCTTTTAAATATTTCTGCAAATGAATCAAACTTAATAACTGGTTTTTTATCTCCAAGATTGTCACTAATACTATTTACAATATCTTTTAAAGATTTTTCAGTTAAAAATTCCATTCCAAATACTTTTTTATCATCAAAAATATTTGAACTTTCTTTAGTGCTTGATCCAAATAAAGGTAAATTAGCTAAATCTTTTAAAGGATTTTGTAAAAGTTTTTTAATAGATAAACCTAACTTTTCATTTTTATTGTCATATAAATAATCAATTCATTTACCATAAGTTTTAAAATAAGTATCTCAATCATTTTTACTATTACCTTCAGTTGTATTACCAACTATGTTTTGCACTAAGTCTTTTAAAAATCCTGATAATGATTCACTATTATTTGGTATTTGCCCCATAACAATTGTGAATAAAAAATCGTTTTCATATCCGTAATTTATAAAACTTCTTAAAAATGAGTCTATATATATTTTTAATAAAGATGTATCAATAGATTCAGAACCTGCTAATTTTATAGCTAACTTAGAAACTATATTTATTAATCCGTTTTTTCTTCCCTCGTATTTTGAGCTAAAATTTGGATTTTTACCATTTTCATCCTTTGGTGTTACCAATAATAAACCTAAAAGATTTTTAAGAGCTGTGCTTCCTTTTTTATCTGTGTCATTGACAATTACACTTAGAACTTTTATAATTTTTTCAAAATCAAAACTATTACTTGTATTTGATATTTTTTCAATTCTTTTTTTGTTAATCTGATTTAAAGTAAATGTTTTTTCTGTATATTCTTCAAATGAAACTGAGTTTAAATAAACAAGTAAAGTTCTTAAAAAGAATAAAACATCTGGGATACTACTTGCATCAGTAGTAATGTCGAAACTAAATTTCTTACTTCCATCCATTAAACCACTTAAATTATCAGCTATTCTTGATGCTGCTTCATTAATATTTTTATCAATATCAGCACTATTTTTAGCTGATAATTTTTCTTGACTTTCTTCTTTGTTAATGATTTTATCTACTGAATTTGCTAATCCAATAATACTTGCATTCATTGCATCTTCATATGATAAAAATTGACTTTGATCATCTTTGTATGCATCAACACTGAATGCATGTTCAAGGTCTTTTAAAACATCATTAGATAAAATAGTTCCTAATGTTTTTAATAATTCTGGAGAAATAAAGTTTTTAATTTGTCCTTGCAATGCAGCTATAATTGAAGCAAAACTTGCTGGATTTGATAAAGAATTTAAAATACCAGGAATTGATCCCATCAATGAACCAATTGAATTTATTGTTGAATTCATTTCTGGAGTTATAACTTCTCCTTTATAAACACTATCTCCAACTTGTAGTTTATCACTTACAAGTGATTTGTCTTTATTAAAATACTTATTAGAAATGTCACTATATCTACTAAATTCATTTACATCAGCATCTTTAAAGTCTTTTAAACCTAATTCTGTTAATGTATTATTTCTAACATAATTTTCAATCATATAAGATGAACTGTAATGTATTTTTCCTAATCCATCACTTGTTGTATCAATTTCATTTTGATTTAAATATAATGATTTTGCATATTGTGATACTAATTTTGAAATATCTTGTTGTTTGTTAGGGTCATTAAAAGTTGTTTCGTCAGCTTTATTTTTACATGATACAACAACTGCCATTGAAGAGCTAGCTATCGAAACCACTCCTAATAAACTAATTAATCTTTTCATAATAAAATCCCCTTCTTATTCACTTATATAGTTTCAACTAATAAGTAAATCTCATATTTTTTTTGATACAAATTCGTGTCCTGATTTTGTTGGGTGAACATCGTCTATGAAAAAGTAGTTATTTACATTTTCTTCTGTTACTCCATTATCAAGTTCTGCTTTAATTTCAATAGTTCCACCAATATTTAAACCACCTAAGTCGAATGCATTTGATTTACATGCATGATCAGTAATATTGATATTTTTGTTACTACCTTTAAATTCATTTAAAATGTTTTTTAATTCTTGATATAAGTTATAAGTTTTAATAGCGTTATTAAACTTAGAATTTAGTTTTTCAATAACTTTTGTTACTTTATAATCAAATTCCTTACATAATAAATTTACTTTTGCTAAATAGTTTTTATCTCTCTTATTATATCCAGGAGTTAATGTAATGTCAGGAGGACTTGCAAAAACAATTTTTTTTGCTCCATTATTTAGCAAAGTATAAAATGCATTTGAAATATTTTCAATAGCATTATTCATAATTTTTGTTTGTGCATTGACATTATCAACAACTCCTGCTAATGCAAATAAGTCATTTCCACCAATCTCTAAAAAGAATAAGTCATCTTCTTTAATAACTTGTTGTTGCACAAGAGCTTGAGCTTGTTTATAAATTCCTGTGTTTCCCATTAACAGTTTTGCTGCTAATCCATCTGATTCATAAGCAGTTGCTCCACCAACCGAATAATTTCGCCCTCAAACTTTTTGATCTTTATAATCAATATCTGCTTTATGAATTAAATTAGAAGATTTAAAAGTACTATCTTTATCACTAATTCCTTTAAAACCTAATTTTTCGTTAATTATTTCTGCAGTTCTAGGACCGTTAGAAAAACCACCCTTATATTGACCTGTCATTACTACATTAGCATTAAGTTCGTCTTTAGCAATTGTTACAAGTCCACCATTATCACTTAAACTATCGCCAAGTGTATAAAAGTTAGAAACTCCATGATAATTTGAAGGATCAACGCTTGTGTCTTTTGCATTTGATTTGTCAATGTTTTTTCCAACATCTTCACTAAAATCAGTTTTGATATCAGCTTGAGCAGGCATACACGAAACTGCTGAAACACCTGTTGAAGTTGAAATTGATAATACAGAAAGTAAAGTAATCAATTTTTTCATTATCTATTCCCTTTCTTTTTGTTAATTATTAACATTGTTAAAATATAAGTATAACTAGGTAATACTACAATTAAAAATATAAAAAATAATATTACTCCTGCTCTTAAGTTATCTAATGTTTCTGTAAAGTGAGGAGTATAAAGTTCATCAGCTGTAACACTTGTTTTTGGCATATTACTTGCATTTAAAGATTTATCTTTAAAAATACTATGTCCAAATGTATTTAATCCAGATTTTAAACTTTCAATTTGTTTGTTTAAATACCATACTTTATTATTTATAAGTAAAGTACCTAATGAATCATAAACTTCAATTCCACTTATTCCTGATTCTGATGCATTCAATTTAGAATCGTATAATTCTTGATTGATAATTGTTTGATTTCTTAATAAATCATTTCTAATATCTTTTGAAAATATTTCATTTAAACCATTTGAGTTAAACATTCATTGAATTCCAGCATGAACGAATCCATAACTTAAAAATTCAGTTGAAACAGCTTTATCAAACTCGATTAAATCAAGACCTAATTCATATAAGTCTACGTCTTGTTTATTGGTTTTTACTTCTGATCATTTGTTTTCATATCAACGGTTTGCAAAATCTTGATACTCTTGTTTTTTAGTTTTATAATTACTATCCTCATAAGAATTTAATGTTGAAATAGCATCTGCTGAATATGATTTTTTGATAACAGATTCCATTACAACATCATATGTTGGATCAGTTCCATCAACAACATAAACTCCTTTGGGCATAACTTTAGAAATTTGTTTTTCAATACTGTTAATAAATCTTGAAGATTCGAGACCTACTCCTGGAGTTACCATTAGTAAGCTAAATAAAAAATATACTGAAAATACTACTGAAAAAATTATTAATTTCAAATTAACTTTTTTTGAAAAAAAATCTAAAAATTTATTCATTTATAAAGTACCCTTCTATTAATATATAAAAATTAAATGCACAATTTAATTAAAAATTGTACTATTATTTTATATAAAAATTAAGGTATTAAAAAAAATATCATTGATAATAAAAAAATTTTTAAAATATAATAAAATTTTTAAATAAAAAAAATCAACAAATTAATGTTGAAATTTATTGTTATTCAAAATTCTTGATGTAAAGTTCGGATAAATTTACAGAGTTATTATAATAATTATTATTATATGCACTTATCTTAATACTGAAATAATTTTTTAGTTTATTTTCTTTATAAGCCGCTTTAATAGAAATATATGTGGAATTATTTAATCATTGTTCAGACTTATTAGTATCATTCAAATTAAATTCCATAAATTCTTTTGAATCATCAGTTGTAGACTTTCTAAACAATAAACTTACACTTAAATTTTTTAAATTAAAACTATTTATGTGTTCATCATCAAAATATAAAAAGAATTTTTTATAAAAACTATTTACAATATCGTTTACAAATTTTGAAGAACCATCACTTAATTTTTCATAGTCACTTAAATTAACATCTTTTTTATTATTTTCTGGAGTAATTAAATTTCCATTAAGCATAGATAAGTCTTTTTGTTTGTTTAATTTGCTTGAATCTCTTTGTCAAAAAATCATTAGATTGTTTGTAGATAGCTTGCTTAAGTTTAATTCAAATTCTATTGACTCAGGAATAGCAAATAAATTCCTTCCAGTTTCTTGTCCAATATCATAAATTCTATAAAAATCATAATTCATTCCATAATCTTGGTAATAACCTTTAGTTGGTTCTGAAGATTTATATGAAAGTGAAAAGTATTTATCTATATATAGTTCATTTTTTAAAAAATCAGTTAATTCTTTATCACTTTGAGAATCGATAATTTCATAAAAAGATTTTTTAAAAGATTCCTTTGCTTTATCTCAAAACATATTATCTAAAAAACTTTTTCCATAAAATAAATTATCAAGATTTTTTAAAAAGACTTTTTTATCACTTTGGATAAAATCATATCTAAGATAAATAGCTTCTTCATTCTTGCTTAAATAATTCTCAGCATTTTCAGGAATATCAGGTAGTTCGAAATAAGCCATCAATTGATCATCAACTAATTTAAAACTTTTAATAATAATAGCATTAACATCTTTAGAATTTTCATTAGTTACAACCTTAAATTTTGCGTTTTTATTTAATAAATCAGCAATAGATTCTTTGCTTGGTGTACCCAATTCTCTAATATTATAAATATATTTAAATTGACCTATATAATGACTTGGACCTCTAAATTAATTATTACTAGCAGCATTTGGGTCACTACAAGCAATAATAGTACTTATTGGCATAACAAGAGATATAACACTCAATAAACTTAATAATTTTTTCATTATTTACATCCTATCTTTTTCTTTTCGTTAATATATTAGCACAAAAAAAGAGGTAAAAAAATAGGTTAATCTTATCAATTAACCTATTTTTTAATCCATTAATCCAGCTTCATAAAGTTTTTTAAAGTGTCCATCTTGTTTTTTAAGTTCTTCAAATGTTCCAATTTGAACAACTCCTTGGTCTCTTCCTAAAACAATGATTTGATCACAATTTTTTATTGTACTTAATCTATGAGCAATACTAATTGAGGTTCTTCCGACCATTAACTTATCTAATTCTTTTTGAATTTCTTTTTCAACAATATTGTCTAAAGCACTTGTTGCTTCATCAAGAATTAATAGTTCAGGATCTTTTAATATCATTCTTGCTATAACTAATCTTTGTTTTTGGCCACCAGATAACATCATTCCACGTTCTCCTAAAATAGTGTTATATTTTTCAGGTCATGACATAATTATTTCATCAAGATTAGCTTTTTTACATGCATCAATTACTTCTTCATCAGTTGCATCAAATCTTCCGTATTTTACATTGTCAAATACGTTACCATACAAAATTTGGGGTTCTTGTTCAACATAACCAACTTTATCTAGATAACTTGATAAGTTTAAATTTCTTAAATCAGTGTTTCCATTAATTAAAATTTGTCCATTACTTGGATCATAAAATCTTAAAAGCATTTTTGCAATTGTAGATTTTCCAGCACCAGTTTCTCCAACAAATGCATAACTTTTTCCATGTTCAAATTTAAATGAAAATTTAGGTAAGATAACTTTTTCTGGTTTTTCAGGGTAAGCAAATTCAATATCTTTAAAAATAATATCTCCTTTAATTTCTTTAAGTTTTAATCCTGCTTCTTTTTCATAACTTACATCTAAAATTGATTTAGATTTAATAATCTCATTTATTCTAATCGATCCAGCAGAAGCTTGTATTAAACCAATTATTAATCTTGTTATTTGCATAATTGGACCAACCATAGTTCCAATTCCACTTATAAATGAAGATAAAGTAATTGCTAAGTAAGCTGGTGTATCATAATACATAAGTGCAGCTGCAACAACTATAGCAACTTGAATTGAACTAATTCCAACTGTTATTACAGTAATAATACTTGATTGAGTAGCGATTAAAGTTCTTGATTTTTTATTATAATCAATATGAATTTTTTTAAAACGTTCAGTTTCATAATTTTCTGTTCCACTTGCTTTAATTAATCTAATTGTAGCGATTCTATCTGTAACATCACCATTAATATTTGTAATTGATTTTCTTACTCTTAAAGCAATTTTTTTTACAATTCCAAAAGTTGTTATTAAAACTCCAAAAATAGAGATCATTAATAAAACTACAACACCAGTTAATTTTAAATCAATAGTTGATAGAGTTGCTATTGATCCACAAAATGTAAATAATGCCCCCATAAATGTAACTGGCACTTGTTGAGCTTGTTCTCCAATAGTTTGAGTATCAGAAACTATTTTTGTTAAGATTTCTCCTATTTTTTTATCAGAATAATAGCTCATATCTTGTTTAACAAGTCTTTCTAAAGCTTTATTTCTCAAATCAATTTCAATATTTTTGCCCATTATTCCAGCGATAAATTGAGATAAGTAAGTAGTTATACCTAATAAAATAAATAAAGCAATTTGTACATATATTCAATCAACTCAACCTAAATCTAAATTACCTAATGAAGTGAAATAATTTTTTGAATTACTAATTAAACTTTCATCGTTATTAGAAAGTATATAATTTGGGTCACCTTTTAGTTTTACACCTGAGTTTGATTTATCTAATAAATCATTTAAATCTCCAATACTAAAATTACCTTTACTTACATATTGATGAAATAGTAATAATGCACTAGTTGGCACTAATAAGGTTTTCATCATATATTGAATTATTTTTGGTCCTAATACAGAAGTTGCAGAAGATATTGCAGCAATTAAAATTAAAATAATTGCTGTAAAAATATGAGTTTTTAAGTAATTACCAATTATTGCTAAAAAATTACTTTTTGGTTTTTTCTTAAAATATTGTTTTTCTGATTCTTTTGTTTCTTTTAAGTTAGGATCATCTAAACTTTTTTCGTTTATTTCTTTATTTTTCATTTTTCCTCCTTTTTATGTTTGATATTTAAAAAAAATTATTTGTAAATATTTCCTAAATTAAATTTCAACATTTTTAAAAATAATGTTTTAAAGTACTTAATTGATAATTCATTTGTTATTTTATAAAGTTTTATTATATTTTTGATTAAATTTTTAATAACGATTTTAAATAATATTGTTGAGTTAATTGATAATGTAATAAAATTTTTAAAAATTAGTTTAAAAATTTTAATGTTAAATTGTATAAAAGAAATAAAGAACTCCACTATGTTTACATAAATAAAAGCTAAAATAAAAGATAATAAAATTTGATTTAAAACAATCGAATTCAAAAATTGACTTATATTATCATTTGAACTTGTTAAACAAAATATTATTAAAATTGAATACAACAAAACAACATTAATTCTTTTAATTTTATTTTTTTTATTAATAATTTTATTTAAACGAATAAGAGTTTTAATATCACATTTTAAATAATAAATTATTAAATTTATTATAGTGTTAATATGCAAAAATACTGAATTTAAAATAAATAATAAATACATTCAAATTAAAAATAAAATTGCTAAATCATGTTTATAAAAAATAAACAAAATAAATGGTATTATAGAAAGTAGTAAAAGCAAAATAATAAAAATCAATTTTATTATTTTTTTATTATTTTTGTTCACTTTCATAATTTCACCTCTAGATAAACAAAAAATTATATCTTTTGGAGAAATAATTTTTTGTTAGATTGCTATTGAATAATAATTTCATTAATTTTATCACAAAATATATAATAAGCTTCTGAACCAACATCGACTAACGCATCTGTTAATTCATCATCGGTTTTATAACCATTTTTAAAAACTTGTTTAAAGTCAATTACAAATTTTGAAAGACTCTTTTCAAACCCTACTAAAATTTGTTTTTCAATATTAACATCAACTTTACTATCACCAACTAAATTAAGTTTGTAAACAAATCCATTTAATAATTGTAAACAATAAAACTTATACTTAATAATTGCAAATAGTTTGGCTAGCATAATAATTTTTTTAGCTTTAATATTTCCATAAAGTTTTATAAAGTCCATTTCATTAAAGTTAAAAAATAAACTTTCGATTTTAATCAATTGATCGTTAACAGTTAATAGTAAATCTTTTTTTATAAAATTTCTTTCAAGAGTTTCAAGTCAAACTTTAACTACTTTTTTGTTTTTATCGATTTGTTTTTGTAAGTACTCAAATCTACTTTTTTGATTTGTTAAAGAATCAAAACTTCAAAAACAAGTGTTTTCTAATATATTTAGTTTTTTGTTTTTTAAATCAGGAGTAATATTTATAATTGGTTTTAAAGGCACTAAATCATCTTTATTTTTAAAAGTATCATCTGGATTTTGAATTTTTAAATAATCAGTTTTAAATTTTTTTTGTGCTTCAATATTTACACTTGTAAATGATATTGCCAATATTGAAGATAGTAATATACTTACCAATGAAATAAACACTGATATTACTCAAAATGAACTTCAATTTAAACTATGATGATTTCCAATATTATTTCAATAATCTTTTGCAAAACTTATAAGCTCAAAATTTTTTGTAAAGTTATTATATTCAAAAGCTATAGTTGAAAAATATATTATCATTGAAAAGTTAGAAATGATTATAAAAAAGTTCAATATTAAAACTATAATACTTAATATAAAAATTGGATAATCTTTTAATCTCACTTGATTATCTTTTTGATTTGAATATTTAACAATATTACTTATACAAACATATATCATAAATACTGCAACAGCTATTTTAAAAAAATTAATAACTGTGTGTTCATTTATTCCGGATTGAAGTGTAATTTGTTTGTTAATCAAATCTTTTATATTTATATCTTCTAACATATTTACAAAAGAATTATAGTTAAACATCGCTAAATCTTGATACATACAAAAAAGAATTAGAAGTATACTAAAAACTAAAACAATAATATTTTGAGAGTTTTTAACATTAGTTTTTTTTGCACTACTACTTGTTTTTGCAACTAATTTATTCATTCCTTTATATTCCTTACATTCTCATACTATTATTCTAATATATTATTTATTTTATTTAGTTGTTTTTTTAATTAAATTAGTCTTTTTTAGCAATAAAAGTTATTGTTTTTAAGTTTATAAGTTTATTATTGTTGTAATTTTTAATAACATAAACTTCTTTAAAACCAATTTTTTCAAGCATAGATTTAAATTCTTCAACACCATATCAACTTAATTTAACTAATTGAGTTTCTAACAAAGTTTGTCTATCATAATATTCGATTTTATTAATTGTATATTGATAAAATCAATCTATTTCTTGATTGTAATTTTTTACATTTAAATTTAAATTAGGTAAATGATGTTCCATTGAATGAGATGATCCTTTTTTAAATTCAATAGGCAAAATTAAATCTATTGCAATACTTCCTTTTGACTTAAGACTTATAAAAAAATTATGTAAAACTTTTAAAGCGATTTGGCGATTTTCTAATAAGCAAAAACTAGCATTTGGCATAATTATAAATTCATAATATTCAGGTTTAATGAAATGTTCTAAATCTTGATCAATTAAAGTACATTCTAAATCATTAATTGCTAAATTTTTATTACAAATTTCTAGCATTGATTTTGATTTATCAATTCCTTCAATATCAATTTTATATTTTAAAAATGGTATTAATAATCTCCCATTCCCTACTCCAGCTTCTAACACTTTTCCTTCAATAGGCATTAAAAGATTTTTATAAAACTCTAAATCACCATCAATACTTGTTCCTGGTGGTTTTGTAAAATCATATAAAACACTACTATAATTTTCATATTTATTATTCATAAAAAAATCTCCTATAAGTTGTATTTAAACTTCTATAAGAGATTATATTAAATTATTTAAATATTTAAAATATTTACATAGTGTATTTTTTATCTTTTACAAATGTTATTAAATCAATTGCTAATTCTTTTTGAGCTCTATTTAAAATTTCACTAAATTGATACTCGTTTGATTGATTTGACATTGTATCACTTACAATTTTAAATGAAATGATTGGTTTATTTAAGTTATATGCAGCTTGAAAAAAACCAGTACATTCCATATCAACAACATCAATTTTATCTTTTATTTGAAAAATAAATTTTTTAACTTGATCGTTTTTACTAATAAAAATATCACTAGTTGCAATATTTGTGTATTCTACATTAATTAAACTTTTAAATTCACGATTAGCAATTGAATCGCTAGTAAAATATTCTGGCATTTTTGGAATTTGACCATAAGCGTAACCAAAACCAGTTGTATCTGCTGCTCCATAATACGCTTTGCTAACTAATAATTTATCTAAACGTTTAAAATCATCACTAATACATCCAACCAAACCAGAATTAATAAATAAATCAATATCATACTCACTATTGATAAATGTTAAACAACTTGATGCATTTGCAATACCAATTCCACTAATCGAAATTATAACATTGTCTTTTTTGTAAACTAAAAATGGGTCTGAATGAATTTGTTCTGCTTCTAACAAACCTATGAAGCTTTCTGCTTCTTCTTCCATAGCAAATAAAACACAAACTTTACTCACTTTTTAATTCCTCCCTAACTCAAAAATTATATGCATCAATTAATTTTTTACCAATATTTTCAATACCATGAGTTTTTATAGACAAATCGTATTGATTTTTTAATAATGCAATAAATCCTAGTTTTAAATCTTTATACACTAATGTACGTAATTTATCAACACCTTGATATGTTCTTTCTGAAGAAACTTTATCTGCACAAAAAACTATCATATCTAAAGTTGACATTTCTCTATCACCAACTGTGTGTTTGAAAACTGCATTAATAATTTCTTTATCATTAAATAATCAATCTCTTTTTAAATGAAACGCCCCAGCAAATGAATGTCATACTGGTTTTGGTTCACTTAATAAAGTTTTATCATATTGAGATATTATTTCAATTGTTTCTTGTTCGCTTCATCTCTTTGCAATATCATGTAATGTTCCTGCAATTAAAGCTTTTTGTAAATCATAGTTATTTAAATGCGCGATTTTTAATGCTTCTTGTCCAACATTTAAAGAATGAAAGTATCTTTCTTCATCCATTTTAGTTTCTAAACGCTCATATAAATATAGCAATGAGTTATTAATATAATCATTTACGGTTTTTATTTGAAGGTTTAGTTCTTTTAGATTTCTAATTTTAGTAGAACTTAAATAGTTATTGTCAAATTCAAATGTTTCTAGATTGTACTTTTCAATAATTTTATTATTAATGTGATTACAATCCCTTATAAAAACTTTAAATTTTATTAATTTAATTAGGTTTTCAAAATGATCTCATTTTTCAAAAGAATCAAGTTGATCAGATCCCATAATAAATGAAAAATCAAAGTTGGGATAGTTTTTAATATAATGCAAAATAGTATCATAAGTATAACTTCTAACTGTTTTTCTAATTTCAAATTTTTTTACTTTAACATAATCTAAATGTTTAACTGCTAAGTCAATCATTTCAAGACGTTGACTTACACTTGAAGTAGAAACTGTTTTAAATGGGTTTACATATGCTGGTAAAACTCAAATTTCATCAAAATCAAGATTGTATTTACAAGCTTTTATAATATTTACATGATCTGTATGAATTGGGTCAAAAGTACCTCCAAATATAGCGATTTTCTTCATTAATATATATTAATTAGCTCTTTCAAATATTTTCCAACTCCATTTTGATCAATACTATCTAAAACATGTTTTGCAACTTTTTTTAGTGGTTCAACTGCATTGCTAACACAACTTCCGTTATCTGATAATTCTACCATTTCTACATCGTTGTTGTTATCGCCAATTGTATGAATATCTTTAACATTTATTTTGTATAACTCAGCAAATTTTTTTAATCCAAATGCCTTATTAACACCATTATTCATAGCATCAACTAATATTCTATTTTGCATTCTTGTTGTTGGAAATGATAAATTTAATTGACTTAATAAATTATAGGTTTTATTTACTAAGGTTTCATTTCCATTATCTGGAAAAGAAAATAAAAATTTAACAGGTTTAAATTTTTGCTCAATTATTACTTTTTTTAACTCAACTAAGTTTTCAACAAAAACAATATCTGGTTGTAAAGTTTTTTCAAAATTTTTATATAAATTTTGAAAGTATAGTGCTCTTTCTGCGTTTTTTGGTGCTACTAAGTATTGTGCTGAATAAAATAATAAATCCAAATTATTATCAATTGCAAAATCAATAATTTTTTGACTAATACTTTGATTAATTATACTTTCAAATAAAACTTCTTTGGTAATTGGATCTGTAATAGTTGCTCCATTACATCCGATCAAAGGTAAAGTAATGTTTAATTGGGAGATATATACTTTTGTTGTTGCAAAAGTTCTACCTGTAATAATCATAAATTTAGAATCACTTTTTTCTTGATAATTTAGTATATCTTTAATAGTTTCGTTTAAGATAGTAAAATCTTTATGTTGAACAATAGTTCCATCCAAATCACTTGCAACAAAAGGTAATTTCATTTTATCCCCCTATTCTTTTATTATTAGTATTATACCCCATTATCACTTAAAAAATTAATGTTAAAGTCTTTAAGGATAATATCTTTATTTTTTATAAATGAAGCTTGTTAAAAAATATTCTAGAGTTGGATAAGCTACAATAAATAATTTAATATTATTATCTAAAATTACTCTAGGTTCAACTTGCAATAAATCGTTAACAACAAGTACCATTGCGAAATTTGCATTTTTTGGTATTTTTAATTGTTTTATAATTTTTTTATAATCATTAAGTATAATTGATAATTTTGGTTTGACAATTCTATCAATAATATTATTAAGTCCTTTATAAACTTGCAAACCACATTTATAAATATCATACGGTTCAGGAGATTGGTTAAAAAAATTATTTATAAAAAAATAACAAGTATTTATGTTTTTTTCATAAGCAATAGCATCAACATGACTAATTGATGCTTTTGATTTTTTATTATTAGATTTAGGTTCGAATAAAGGAATGTCGTTTGGTTTATATAATTCAATTACAGAGAATCTTTTTTTAACAACCTTTAATGTTTCATACATTAATTCATTAAGTTTTTTATTCATTTGTTGATTGAAATCAGATAAATAAGGTTCTTCAAAATTCATTCAATTTTTATGTGCATAAAAATTCATATAAATCATTTCAGCAAAACCTAATATAAATGAGGTTTTTCTAGAGTCTTTAAAATATAATAAACTTTTTTTATAAACACCATTTTGATAAAAATCTTTATAAATATTTGATTTTTTAGTTTGATCATTAATATAAATCATTTTTTCAATAATAGTTTGAACAAATTCAAAACTAATTTTGTTATGATATTTTTTTAATAAAGTGTCATAAATACCATTAATATAACTTTCATATTCATAAATATTATAGTATTCAAATGAAGACAAAATTATATTTACTATATCTAAATAATCATTTAAAGATAATTCTTTAGTAAAAGCAACAGAATTATAGATATTTTCACGATTATCAACAACACTTTGCTTTAACTCTTGATCCATTCAAATGTTATAATCACTTATAAATTCTGTTTTTTTATAGTTTCTTAGTTCATCTGAACTTCTAAATAAATTACTAAAATCTAAAGGATTTAAAACATTATAATTAACTTTTACAAAAGTTTCACTTTTTTGATCTAAATACAGATTGTAACTATTCATTTCTTTTGCTTGCATTGCATAACTTTGCATTCAAATAAGCATAAATAAGTCTTTATAAGCTTTTAAATCATATATTTTTTGATCAACAAAATTATCCATTTTAGAAAAATATAATAAGTGCTCAAAATCATTCTTAATTATTGCATAACTTCATGAACTTAAAGACTCAAAAAATGTTCTTAAACTTTTTAAATATAGACGATAATTATATTTTTCTTCTCCAAATTTAAAGACTTTTAAATCAACATTAAATTTACTACGATTAACAGTTGTTAATAATACAAATTCTTGAGCTAGTAGTCTTGAACCTAAATAAATCATTGAGCAAATAAAAGCATTTCCTGATTGAATCTTTTTTTGTTCACTTAGTTTAATAAAACCAGATTTTGCATCTCTTATATGTGAACTATAAAATGAAATTCTTTGAAATATTTTTTCTTCTAATTCATAGTAAAATTCTTTAATTCTATACTCATTTTTTTTTAATAGATCAAACATTATTTTAATATCATTATTATCAATCCCAAAATAATCAAAATAGTTTAATTGTGAATTATAATCATAAAAATTTCCTCTTCCAGAAAGTCTTTGATAATATCTTTTTGTTGAGTTCATCTAAACCACCTATTTACTTGTTTTTTTAATTATACATTATTTGTAAATAATATATTTATTTAAACTTTTTATTAAAAAATACTGTCAATAACTAATTAATTTTTCCTAAAACTTTATTTTTTGAGTTTTTATAAAAGATTCAATTAGTATACTTTCAAGGACTGCTTGTTTTTATTGGCTTATAAATTTTATTTATCTCAGCCGGGTTTTTATCTTCATACACCTCTTTATAAGTAGAATTTTGTAATACTTCTAATAAAGGCATTCATTCGCTATATGAGTTTGAATATAGTTTTCCGTCAAATGTCTCAACAACCATTATTTTTGTTTTATTTTTATAAAAAACTGGTTCTCCATTTGAATGTGGAATATAGTACTTATTTTGGTATTTTATAGTTGAACCCTTATTTACGGTTCTTTCAAATCTTCTAGATAAATAAAAATCTATATTTTTAGTTTCTTCAAAAAATCTAAAAGAATTAGTGATATTCTCTATTTGAAGGGAAAACTGTGAATTATATTTATCTATATATTCATCTAAAAACGAATTAGCTTGGTTTATAGTTGATATATTATTTTCTTTAAGTTCCTTTGGTAGGCGATCTTGAAGTGTATTTCACAACCTTTCAATACGGCCTTTAGTTTGTGGAACGCTAGATGTTGTTAATTTTATTCCTAAGTTGTGACACAAAAATCCGTATTGTGTTAAGGAGTCAGAATGTAGATCTGACTCCTTTTCTTTTGGACTTCAAAATACCGTTCTTTTGTCTGTCAATATTTCTTTAGGAATCCCATAGTTAAGAAAAACTTTCTTTGTGATATTGTAATAACCCATAAGAGTTTCTTCAGTGTCAAAATATAAAGCCAATATTTTGCCAGTAGCATCATCAATAAAACCATGTAGATATCATTTTTCTTCTTTAATTCAGTAATGTACAGAAGCATCTGTTTGCAACCTTTCTCCAAACTCAGTTTTTCTATGTTGCATTGGATGACTATTTTCAATACTTAATAAAGTATTTAAATATTCTTTTTTTTCTATATTTTTTATATTTTGATTTTTTAAACTGTAAGCTATTTTTTGTTTAATTATTTTTTTAGTTACTTTATGTATTCTTGGAGAATACATGTTATTTTCCTTTAATAAACTAAGTAAATATGTATACGAAACTTTTATATTATAATTTTCTAGCAACTTTTCTTGAAAGTGTTTGTAATTGTAGTCACAAAATTCATCTTTATATAATTTAATTATTTTTTGACTAATATCACTGCTTATTCTTCTGCAAGACAATCTGCCAGTGTTCTTATGAATAAAAGCTATGTAACCATTTTTTTTATATTTATTAATTAATATATTTACATTTCTAATTGTTTGACATAACTTTATAGAAGCTGACTCTTTTGTTATTTTTTGATCTATAACGTCTTTGATAATTTCCATTCTCTTTTTTTCATTCATATTTAAATATCTCCTCATTTTAAACCTCCCAATAAAATAATTATAGTTTGGGAAATTTTAATTTGTTATATATAAGGAAAATATCATATGTTATTGACAATATTTATTTAAACTTTTTATTAAAAAATACTTGCATATTAAAATAATTAGTGATATATTTATTTTGTCCTTTAGGGCACACTTATGGGGCAAATACTTTAATACATCACTTTCATTTAGTATTTGTTAAACAACATCCTTTCTTTCGACTCGACTTGTATCTCCGTCCATAAGTGTATAGTTGATATAAGTCTTATTCATTACTCATTCATATCTTTTTAATTATTAGTAAATCAACATTTATATTATGTGAAAACATACTAAATAATAAAAAAAAGCGTTCTACTCAAACGCTTTTTTTTTGCCAGAATTCAAAAAAAATAAATTAAAAACCACTATTTAAAGTGGTTTTTAATTTATTAAAGTTTTGGTTTTTTGGAATTTTCATAA
This sequence comes from Spiroplasma gladiatoris, assembly GCF_004379335.1. Classification (NCBI taxonomy): domain Bacteria; kingdom Bacillati; phylum Mycoplasmatota; class Mollicutes; order Entomoplasmatales; family Spiroplasmataceae; genus Spiroplasma; species Spiroplasma gladiatoris. The sequence goes on from NZ_CP038013.1 coordinate 795,520, forward strand.
GCTTGTTGGTTAAAATCTTTATTTTTATCATTGTATCTTACTAAATTATCTCAGTATGATGAGATTTTTCCATCATCATTCATATATATTTTTAAGTTAAATACAAAATCTGTTTTTTGAATTTTAGGATCTTCACCTTTTCATCAAGTTTTTTTATTTAAATTCTTATAATCTCCATAAATTTCGCCATAGTTATTTAAAATTTTTGAGTTAAACTGAATGGTGATATTAGCGTTAACACTATTATTATTAAATCCACTTAAACCGTCACTATAAATCTTATCATCAAAGTTTGATGCACCACTTCCAATGCTATTTACTAAAGTTGCATGGAAAGGAAGTTCTAAGTTATTATCTTTTAACCTTTTTAAATGTTCTGCAAATGCAATATCATCATCATTATGCTCTGAGATTTTATTAAAAATTGCTTTTTGAATAAAAGGGTCATCTGTTGCATTATAATGTTTCATAATTTTATTTCATATATAATTTCCTTCGCTATCATAAAAATCTGAAGAAAGGTTATATGATCATAAATTCCTATTAATTATTTTATCTCTGGTTGTATCACTATTTTGCAATTGATCGTTTAAACCAACTAATAAAATATTTTCAATTCTATTATCAATTTCATTTGTCATTATATTGTTTAGATGACGTATTCTTAAATTATCACCATTGTTGTCAACATTTTTATTTTTGTTAGTTAATAACTCTAAAAACTCAGATTCGCTATTTACATCACTTCCATCAGTTTTAACAAAAGGATCTACATAGAAATTACCTTCATTTGATGTGTTTTTTGAATCAATTTCTTCTTGATTACTTAGAATAAAATGTTTTAACATAATTGATATCCTTGTATCAATAAATACATTCTTAAACCCAACATCGCTAATAAACTCATTATCATTGATTCAATTTGCAAATTCATTTATATTACTTGAAGGCATTTGTAAAAGTTTTTTTGTATCAGGGTCATATCAATATTTGGCTAGTTGTTCAGTATCATTTAAATCTTCTTTAATAATTGATTTATAGAAGTAATTCATTCTAAATAACGAAGAAAAGTTTAGACCAAAATATTTTAAGTTAGATTCGCTTGATAAGACATTGTCTTTAAATGTTCAATCCTTAGGATCTTTGTTATTTTCAAAATCATCGAAATTAGTTGAAAAATTATGCATAGTAAGTTTGAAGTCAGTTGAAGTGAAGTCTTTTTGCTCTCCACCTTCAGCTTTTAAATCTTTACTTGCTCAAAATACTTCATCCATTTTTTGATCAATATCTTTTATTTCTTCGATTTTTACTAATTTATCACTATTTTTTTTACTAATATCATTGAAGTAATTTGCTAAATCTGTAAATTTATTTTTTGAAGCTTCTTCTGTTTGTTGTCTTGCAATTGATTTTGAGTTTGTTATTAATTGTTCAAAGAAGTAGTTTCACGCTCTTTCGCATTCAATTCTATCTTCATCTAAAATTTCTTCAAACCCTTCAAATTTATTGTTTCTTTTTATTAATTCAATAAATACAACAGAAAACACTTGATTTCTCATTCGATTATTAATATCAATTATATTAGAAGATTCAGACAATATTATTGGTTTATCTTTTAAATTTTGAGAAACTTTATCTTCAATTTCTTGTTTTTTATCTTTTAAAATTTTATTAATTAACAAAGAATTAATTAAAGTATTATTTACAAAATCGCTAATTGAAGGAGAATAACCAATAATTGAAGCAGGTAAACTATTATCTTCTTTATCAAAGATATCTGCTAATCTAATTAGTTGTGAGCAATTTGTAAAACCTTGATAAATCGCTCCGCTGTTTTTTGTGTGTGGGTGAGTTGACGCTTTAATTGGTTCAATTGCTGTTGGTGTTTTTCCAGTTTCTGGATTAGTTCAAATTGCGCCTTTAGTAGATTCACTTTCATCAACACTTGCATCATAGTTAACTGCAATTTTTCGATTAATATTAATTCTTGCAAAATAAGGAGCATCTAACGGGTTAACTCAACCTTCTAACTTATCATCTAAAAAGGTTACAGAAATTGATCATTCATCATTTTCTAATCAACCAGCTGCATTTCTTCCAAATGCTTGCTTTTCGCTGCTTGCTTTTACTAAGTCCTTAACATTTCAACGAGATGATTGTCATTGCAATTTTGAGTTTAATCAATCAAAACCAGGTACTTTTTGAGCAATTTGAGTTAATAGTTGATTTGACATTATGTATGTTCTGATACTTGAAGTCATAATACTTGCTGTAAGTTTATTACCATATTTTATAGCATCATATAAGCCAAGTGCTTTTAACATCAATTCTGCTTTTTCAAAATCAACACCAGAACCAATTTTTACTCCATAATCTACTAGCTTTTGCGTATTTAAAACAGTTAAAGAAAGAATTTTTTGATTATCACTATAATCAAAAGTCATACCAGCTCCACCTTTACATGAAGTTGTTAATGAAACAAAACTTGTAGTTAGTAAAGAAGACATTAATAAACTTAATATTTTTTTCAAAACCAGCACCTATCCTTTCTTAAATTATAACAAAAACAATTTATTAATTTTTTTTTAAATTACACTAAAAATGTTATGTTTCAACATATACATTAAAACCTTTACTTAATTTAATTAGATAATTACTAATTATTTGTAAAGGTTTTTATTTATTTTTTACTTTTTTTTCACCCATTTTTGAGATTTTTTCAGCTCTTCTTTGTTCTTTTTTTTCTTGCATTCCTGCCATAACTTTATTTCATCATTTTATAAATTGAATGTATAGTCATTTAATTCCCATTCCTATTGCTCAAAAAACAACAATTATAGTATAAAAACATCCAACTCCATAATATAAAAATGCAAAAATACCTGCAACGTGTTGAGCATAATTTTCACTAAAAGTTCCGGGAACTGCATAAAATGTTTGATGAGGTAAAATTCCTCCACCACCCATATAGCTCATTAAACCAGGAATTATTATAAAAACTGCTGCAAGAATACAATAATGAAAAAATTTAGATCATTTTAAATATTTATCTTTTGGTACATTGATAAATTTGTCACTTAATCACTCTTCTATAAATCATCTTGCAAAAGTAAAGTATAAAATCGGGATTAAAATAATCATTGGTATAAGCGAAACTCCTGCTGCAAAAATAAAACCATGTGCAGAATTTGGTTCTGAAACACTTTTAGCAAACATTCCTGTAAACCCAAAAAAATAGTAAGTAAATCCAGATTCTGTGTGAGCAACAATAATACTAAAAATTAACATAATTATTTGAAATAAAAATAAACTTAATAAAGAAAATGATAATCAAAATATTTTATATAATCTTTTATATGGTTTAAGTTTAACTATAAAATTTGAAATTTTTTTCATATTTGCTCCTTAACATATTTATTTTAAATTATTTTTGTTAGTTAAAGCAACAAATTATAGATATTTTTAAGTATTATTATCAATAGAGAGGCTAAATAAGATGAATGTTATAAAAGTTACACCAAGAGGATTTTGTTTAGGAGTTGTAAAGTCAATTAAAATGGCAAAAGATGCTTTAAAAACCTATCCAGACAAAAAGATATATATGATTGGATTGTTAGTTCATAATAAAATAATAGTTAAAGAATTAGAAAATATGGGCATAATTGCAATTGACGATTGAAAGAAATCAAGAATGGAAATTATTAATACCATTCAACCAGGAAGCGTTGTTGTATTTTCAGCTCACGGAACAAATAAAGAAGTTATTAAAGCAGCACAATTAAGGGGTTTGATTTGTATTGATACAAAATGCGAATGAGTTTTAGAAACAGAAGAACTTATTATTAAATATCTTTCATTAGGCTATAAAGTAATATTTGTTGGTAAATTAAATCATCCCGAAACTATTGCTTTGTCAACAATTGATACAAAAAATATTACTCTTGTAACTTGTGTTGAAGATGTTGAAAATCTTAATTTAATTACAAAAAAAATTTTAGCAACTAACCAAACAACATTATCAATTATTGATACAGAACTAATTTATCAAGCTATTTCAAAAAAATATCCTTTTGCTTTAATTAAAAATGACATTTGTGAAGCAACTTATATTCGTCAAAAAGCGATAATTGATTTAGACCCAAATTTAATAGATTTATTATATGTTGTTGGTGATCAAAGAAGTAATAATACTTTAAAACTAGTAGAAATTGCTCAAAATAAAAATATTAAAACATTAAGAATAGATTCAAAAGCAGATATTGATTTAAATGATTTAAAAAACGTAAGAAATGTTGCGGTTACAGCTGGAGCTTCAACTAGTAGTATTGTTCAAAATCAGGTTATAAAATTTTTAGAAGAATTTTAAAATAAAAAAATGTAATTCTAAACTATTGAAAAATTACCCAGTTTAACTAATTACATTTTTTTAATATTTTTATATAAGTGATAAATTCATTTCAATATGTTCTATTTCATCTTCAATAAATTTATCTCCACACTCAACAAAACCGATTTTTTTATAAAAATTAGCAGCATAACATTGAGCATGAATATTTACAGTTTTTGCATTCATTTTATTAATAGAGAATTCTTTTAAATAATCAAGTAATATTAATCCTAAATTGTTTTTTCTATAATCTATTTTAACAGCAATTCTACCTCAACGTAAAATTTCATCTTTATAAAATACTCTAGCACAACAAATAACTTCGTTGTTATTGTAACCAACAATATGATAAGCATAATCATCAATTTCATCTTGATCAGGTACGCTATAACATTCTTGTTCAACAACAAAAATATCATATCTTAATTTAATTGCATCATTAAAAACATCATTGTTTTTTCCTTTTTCAATTTTAAAATCTATTTTCATTATATATCTCCTTAAAGAAAACTTTAACAACTTTATTTGTTAGATAAGATTAATACATTTAAATGTATTTAAATGTATTTAAATGTATTTTTTATATCATAAGGAACAACAACAATACTGTCTCCGTATGTTTTGTTAATTTTGCTTGCTATATCATCAATAAAATGGTTTTCCATATAATGACCTAAACCAAGCATTGTATTATCGTTTTGATCTGCATATAGTCATTCATTTCATTTCGCTTCACCAGTGATAAATACTTCGCCGCTTAATTGTTCAAAAATCATGCAACTCGCACCAGCTCCTGGAGTAATATAAAAACGCTTAATCAACTTATCTAGATTTGCATTTCTAGATAATAAACAATTTGGTTTTCCAAAAATGAATTTCATTTTAGCAACAACATCTTCTAAAACCATTTCACTTAATAAAGTAATTTTATAACCTTCATTGACTTCACCAACTTTTTTGTATTTTTCAATGTTAAATTGGCTAAAAATTAAATCCATTAAATTGTTATTATTACTACTGTCATAATTAGTATGAATTGAATAAACTTGAATTTCTTTTTCAATCAATAATTCATACATTGCTTTTTTAGCTGGGTTATTTAATTCTTGTTCTTTTTCATTAAAAATAAAAGGATGTTTTGTAATAATTAAGTTTGCTTTAATTTCAATCGCTTTATTTAAAGCTTCTTTTGTCAAATCTAGACATACCAATATTTTATCTACTGTATCTTGACTTGCAAGACCATAAACTTCTTCAATTTGAAATCCTACTCTGTCTCATTCTGGGATTTCTTCAATTGGAAATAAATCTTTTAAATATTTAACTATGTCTGTCGTTTTAATTTTTGACATTGCTTAAATTCTCCTTTTTTAGCATTTTTGTGATCATTTTTTTTCTTTTCATAAATTTTTTATAATTTTTATCATTTTTTGGTACTTGATTTAGTAATGAAATTATTTTTTGTTCTTCATACATTCATTTTTCAATAAATAATTTTTTTTCTGTTTGTTTAGAAATAATTGGACCAAACATTATATCTTTTGTAGATTTAATTTTGTGACCTGCAAATTTATTAATTTTAAAAATTTCATAAATTATGTCATTATCTTTTATAATATTTTCATTTTCAATAAAATATTTTTTATCTTTAACTCATTGACGAATGTTTTCTGCATTTGTATTAGAAGAAATTACATAACAATCAATATTTTCATTATCATCTTGTAAAATGTTTAGAATTGTATTTGAACCCATTCCTGCAATAATGCATGAAGAAATTTTAATTTCTTTGCTTTTTGTTCAACTTATTCCATTTGCTAAAATGGTTTCAATTTTTTCGCTTACACCAAAACTTGCGATATTATTTTTTGCAACTGATAAAGGTTTTTCTGAAATATCAGTTGCGTATATTTTTTTTGCTTTATTATCTTTTGCTAAGTAAATTGCAATATAACCATGGTCTGTACCAATGTCTGCAACAACTTCACCATCAGAAATCATCTTTGTAATTGCTAATAATCTTGGGGTTAGTATGCTCATATTAACCTTTAAAGAAGTCTCTTAGTACTTTTGCTTTTGGATTAGAAGCTGATGGCTTAAATTTTCTAATTGTTTTCGCTTCAATTTGACGAATTCTTTCTCTAGTAACTTTTAATTCTTTTCCTACTTCTTCTAAAGTTTTTGGTGAATCATATTTAGATAAATGCGATTGAATCATTTTAGTTTTGTATTTTCTTGTTGCTTGAATTTTTTCTATAGTAGTATCGTAATGAATATCTAGTTCGTTGATGCTTTCTTTTAATTCTTCAAAACTTTCATCTTCACATTCTTCTGCAAGTCTAACCAAAGTTCTTAATTTAGTTGGTAAAATTCCAAAACGCATTCTTATAACTTTTTCTTCTCTTGGTTGTAAAATTTCTGCAAAAACATCATCAATAACTTCTCTTAAAGCTTCTTTTTCTGCATACTCATCTGGAGAAGCAATATCTTTGTCTTCTACAAAATCACCAAAGTGAGTATCATCTTCGTCACCAAATGGTTTTTCTAAACTAACTGGTTCTATTGATAATTTTTTAATTTCTATAACTTTTTGTGCAGTAAATCCCTTACCAAATTGTTTAGCAACTTCTTTAGGAGTTGGTTCTCTTCCCAATTCTTGTGTTAATTGTCTTTCAATTCTTGTTAGTTTGTTAATTGTTTCTACCATATGAACTGGAATACGAATAGTTCTAGCTTGGTCAGCAATCGCTCTTGTTATTGCTTGACGTATTCATCAAGTTGCATAAGTTGAAAATTTAAAACCTTTTGTGTAGTCAAATTTATCAACAGCTTTCATTAAACCAATATTTCCTTCTTCAATTAAATCAGCGAAGTCAAGACCTCTATTTAAATGTTTCCTTGCTACTGAAATAACTAATTTTAAGTTAGAAGTAATTAATTTATCTCTTCCTTCTTTTACAATATCTGGATCTTTATCTTCTAACATTTTTGCATACTCTACTTCTTCATCTTTTGTTAAAATTTTTGAATATCCAATTTGATTAAAATATGATTTAATAATATCTTGAATTTTAGTATCGTTACTAATTCCTCCAACACGATATTTTAATTGAGAACTAGCTTGATTACCTTCTTTTAATTTTTTAGACACTTTTTTTCTTTTTTCAAATTCCGCTGCAAGTTCATCAGCTGATTCATCATCATCGCTTTCTACATCTTCAATTTCAGCAAGTTTTTCTAAGTCCTCTTCATCGATTAGTTCATCTGTAAAGACAACATTATTTTTTGAAAGTTCCTCAAATATTGATCCCATTTCTTCTTCTTCAATATTTGGAAACTTTTTATTTACAACAGTGTAAATTTCTTCTTGAGAGATTTCGTTGTCATGTTTTTCTAAATAACTTATTAAGTACTCTTTAAATTCTTCAATTGTTTCAAATTTTTTTGGGTTTAATGCCATTTTAATTACCACCTTTATTGTATGTTTTTCTTGATAAAATGATTAACTTTTCAATTAATTCAGCTAATCTCTTTTTTGTTTCTAAATCTTTTGAATTATGTAATTCTTTATTCAGATTTGATATATCCCTTAAATATTTATATTGTTCAATATTTGAAAACATATCTTTAATTGCTTTTTTAGTTATATTTTTAACTTTATGCAAAAATAATTTATTGTTCATGTTAAATAAAGATTCATAATATTTTTTGTTAATAGAAAAAATTTTATTTGCAATTTGATCAAAACTATTTCCATGATAATTATCACTTCGATATTCATCAATAATTGTTTTTAAAATAGTTTTTACAGCTTGATCATCAATTAAACTAATATCATTTTCAATTTGTTCTAAATGTTCGTCGTTTTTAATTAAACTTAGAACAAGGGAGGCTTCTGCAAAACTCTTAGAAACTTCTGCTTGTTTTAATAAGCGATCAATATAAAACTTTTCATACTTATTAATGTTTTGTGTTTTAACTTCTTCATAAACATTATCTATATAAAAACCATTTTGATTGTTACCATATTGATTATCAAGTGATAAATCTTCGTAGTTTATATTAAAGTTATTATTTTCATACTCTATTGGTACATTTAATTCCCCAAATACTTTTTGAGGTTCTTTAATATATTTTCGAATAACTTCTTTATCTAATTTTGTTAAATCAGATAAAATAGTTAAACTAGATTCTCTAGTAACTTGGTCGCGTTCGTGATTTATTAAGTCTACTATAATTTCAACAAATTCTTTAACCTGACTTGGATTAGAAAAATCATATTGTTCTTTAAAATGATGTATTGCGAATTCTATTGGAGGATAAGCAAGTTTAATCATATCTTTAATTAAATTAACTTCTCCACCAACTACTAGTTCATCTGGATCTTTATTAGTTTTATTTTCTATAATTTTTACATTAATACTTTTATCCATTAAAAACTTAGCAGCTTTTAATGTTGCACTTAACCCAGCTTTATCTCCGTCTAAAAATAATTTAAAGTTTTTTGTATATTTAGACATTAATTTTATGTGATAATCACTAAAACTAGTTCCCATAATTGCAATTGAATTTTCAATACCAATTCTTTCTAGGCTAATCACATCCATAAAACCTTCTAAAATAATTACTTCATCATTAACTCGGATTTGCTTTTTTGCGTTTGCAAAATTATAAGCAAGTTGAGATTTTTTAAATACTAAATTTTCTGAACTATTTTTATATTTTGGTTGGTCTTCTTTTAAATAAGCCCTTCCAGAAAAACCAATAATATTATTATTTTCATCAGCTAATGGAAATATAATTCTATTTTCAAAAACACATCGATTATTAACGCCCTTTTTATAAAATAAATTAGAATTATCAATATCTTTTTTTTCGTAGCCTTTGTTAATTAGAACTTCGTAAAGATCAACATCTCTTGGACAATATCCAATTTCAAATTTAGAAAGTTCAGCATTAGTAATGTATCTTTTTTTTAAATATTGTCTTGCCAATTTTGCATGTTTTGTAATAAACATTCCCATAAAAAATTCTTGTGCAAACTTATTAATATTAAAAATATTTTGAACTTCAGCTGGATATCTTGGTTTAGAATCTCTAATAACAAGACCATCAATTTTAATTTTTAATTTATTTGCTAAAATTGATAGCGCCTTAAAGAAAGTAACATTTTCAAATTCTTGAATAAAACTAATTACGTTTCCCCCAGTCCCACAAACAAAGCATTTGAATATTTTTTTGTCTGGAGAAATATTTAACGAAGGATCAGAGTCGTTATGAAAAGGACAAACTGCTAAATAATTTCTTCCTTTTTTTTGTACAACAATATAGTCATTAATTACATCAACTATGTTTACAGTTTGAATTATATTATCAATTGATTGTTGACTAATAGCCATACACACACCTCCAAATTAACTTAATTGGTTTTTTAAGTAGCTATCAATTTTGTTTATACTTATTCTTTCTTGTTCCATTGTGTCACGATTTCTAATTGTTACACAATTATCAGAATTTGTTTCAAAATCGATTGTTATACAAAATGGTGTTCCAATTGCATCTTGTCTTCGATATCTTTTTCCAATATTACCTTTTTCATCAAAAGTTGAAGAATAACCTAATGTTTTATTTATTAATTCATAAACTTCTAAACTTTTATCAATTTGTTGCTTTTGTAAAGGTAAAATCGCTACTTTATAAGGTGCTAAATTAAAAGGTAATTGCATTAAAATTCTTTCACCATTATCAAGTTTTTCTTCTTTATAACTTTGACAAAAGATTGCTAAAAGTAGTCTTTCAACCCCAACACTAGGTTCGATTACATTTGCTAAATATTTTTCATTGGTAATTGGATCTAAATAAGTTAAATCTTGGCCACTAGTTTTTTGATGTTGACTTAAATCAAAATCACCTCTATTTGCTATTCCTCATAATTCTCCAACTCCAAATGGAAACTTAAATTCAATATCAACTGTTCTTGAAGAGTAATGAGCTAATTCTTCTTTGTCATGTTCTCTAAGAATGTAATTTTCTTTTTTTATTCCTATTACATTTGTTAAAAAATCTTGTACTTGATCTAACCAATATTCAAATCAATCTTTTGTATCATTTGGAGCAAAAAAGAATTCTAACTCCATTTGTTCAAACTCTCTTGTTCTAAAGATAAAATTCCCGGGAGTAATTTCATTTCTAAATGATTTACCAATTTGTCCGATTCCAAAAGGAAGTTGCTTTCTTAATGTTCTTTGAGCATTTTTATATTGAACAAAAATACCTTGTGCAGTTTCTGGTCTCAAATATACAGTTGAACTTGCATCTTCAACTACACCTTGATTTGTTTTAAACATTAAAGCAAACTTTCTAATATTTGTAAAGTTTGTTTTATTACATTTAGGACAAGTTATTTTTTTTTCATTAATAAACTCTTCAAGTTCACTATCTTGTCATCCTCCAACATTTAAATCAATAAATTTTTCTTCAATTAATTTATCAGCTCTTCAACGTGAATTACATTCTTTACAATCTAACAAAGGATCGTTAAAGTTTCCGATGTGTCCACTTGCTTCTCATACTTTTGGATTCATAATTATTGAACTATCAAGTCCGATGTTATAAGGATTTTTTTTAATAAAAAAATCTCATCAAAGTTGTTTTAAATTATTTTTAAGTTCTGCTCCTAAAGGTCCATAATCTCATGAATTAGCAAGACCTCCATAAATTTCTGAGCCTTGAAAAACAAAACCCATTGATTTTAGATGTGAAATTAATTTTTCCATTTCGATTTTCATTGAATATCTCCTACATAAAAATTTTCTAGCACTGACATAAATAGTCAATACTAGAAAAGCATTTTTATTTTGTTCTTTTAATGCTTGTTTGTCAACCCACAATAAGTGTTATTTGTATAGTAAAGCATTTTTGTCACTAATAAAAGTAGTTGCACTACTTTTTAAAAATTTAGCAGCTCCTATAAAAATACCTAAGTCATTTTCTAAATAATCTAGTAAAATTTTGTGCAAAACAACCAAGTCCATAGAATTATATTTTTTTTCAACTAAATAACTAAAGGTGTGTTTATTAAAATTAAACAAAATATTGACAAAAGAAAGTGGTTGAATTATTTCTCCTGGTCATAAGCATTTTTTACAAACTATTGTTTTATCACTATATTCAAAACGTACCATTAAATTTGTTGTACTTTTACATCTAGAACAACGATTTAGGTTAAATTTATAACCTGAATTTTGTACAAAAAATAGCAAAAATATTACATAGTTGTTAAAAGCATTTTTATTATTGTTTAAGTTGTCTAAAAAAGCTTTAAAAGCACTATATATTTTTTGATTACTAAGTCCTGGACTTAATAATTGATCAATTAAAGCAATTGATACACTTGCATAAACATAATTATTATAATATTTTGCAATATTATAAAACTCTTTTTTTAAGTTTCCAGTTTTTAATTTGCTAACTTTATTGTCACTGCTACTTTTAAAAATTTCAAACTCACTTAAACTTAAAGTTTGAACAGAATATTTATTTTTAGATGCTTCTTTATTTACTCCAGGAGCAAAAAATGAAAGTAGACCATATTGTTTTGAAAACACTTTTATTATTTTGGCAAAATCATCATAGTCTGTGTTTGTTAATACAATAGCTTCAATTCTAATAGCACCCATTATATCACCTAATAACTGTCTTTATCGTATCCAAGTTGTTTGATTAATGAAGCAGAGTTTCTTCATTTTTCTTTAACTTTTACAAATAATTCTAAATAAACTTTATTTGAAAATAAATCCTCAATTTTTTCTCTTGATTTAATACCAATTTGTTTAATTTTACTTCCTTTATTACCAATAATAATTCCTTTTTGACTACTTCTTTCACAAACTATTGAAGCAATTATTTTAATAATTTCAGGTTTATCTTCTAACTTATCAATTAAAATCGCCACACTATGAGGGATTTCTTGCTCAGTTTGCAATAAAATTTCTTCTCGAATAATTTCTCGAATAATAAATCTTTCTGGTTGGTCTGTGTATTGATCATCAGGATAAAATTTAATACCAGTTTCAGGTAAAACTTCTTTAATATCTTCAAGTAAACTTGAAATACTTTCTATTGAAGTTGCACTAGTTGTTAAAATTTTTGCAAATTTAAATTCTTGATTTTTTCAGCTTTTTACTTTTGCTTCTAATCCTTCTTGAGATACTAAATCAGATTTTGTAATCACTAAAAATACTGGGATATCTCTTTCTTTTAAGGTATTTAAAATAAATTTATCATTATCTCCAATAAACTCGTTACTTGGAGCTAAAAATAAAATAACATCAACCCCTTTTGTTGATTGAATTGCAATTTTATTCATATAACGATCTAATTCATTTTGTGCTTTATGAACACCTGGTGTATCAACAAATACATATTGACAATCTTGTTTTGTTAAAATTCCACTAATTTTATTTCTTGTAGTTTGAGCTTTTGGTGTAATAATTGATATTTTTTTTTCTAAAATTGTATTTAATAAAGTTGATTTACCAACATTCGGTCTTCCTATTATTGATATAAATCCTGATTTAATTTTTTCCACAAATTATTCTCCACTAAACACTTGTGTGTTCTACTTTTCTATTCTCTTTTCTTTGTTCTAAGAATTTTTCAAAATCATCTTTGTTTTCAAACATATTTAAAACAATTGCTTTAATTTCTTCTGCATCTTTTATTGTTCATGTGTATCTAATTGCTGCTTTTAAACTTATATATCAAGGAAGAATTAATAATGCATAAAAGTACATATATCAATTTCCACTTTGTCAAGCTTGATTTTGAATTAAGTATAATGCATAAATTAGTAGTCCTAATATAAATGTTTGGTTTAACCAAAAGAATATTAAACTTAACTTATTATATGGAACAACATACGCTCCTAAAAATACAATATAACCAAATATTAAAATTATATACTTAGTTGTTTCATAATGAGTTCCTAAAAATACATCAGTAATTTCAAAAACACTAGCTAATATAATAACAAATCAACCAGCTATAATCATTGCCCTTCTTGACTTTATTTCTCCAGGAGTAACTCAAGTTTTAAAAACAAATGCATTCTCTTTATCTTCAGTTTTTCTGTAACGATCAATTCTAATTCATTCTCTGTTTCACATATTAACGTGCTTAAAAATTCTTATTAATGGGCGAAATGATTTTAATAAAAATATAATTCCAATTAACCACATCCACTGAGTTTTTATCATTTCTCAAACATATGAAGCATCCTTAAACTTGTGTAAAATCCCAATTCAATCAAGAATAAAAATAAAACTTCCATATAATAAAATTTCACTAATAAATAAAAAATTATAAATTGCTGTAAAAATTGTTGTGCCTATTCCAAGTGTTTGATTAAGCATTACAATCATTGTTATTGAAAGAAGCAACACATGATATAGTTGAAGCACTACAAATATATTTAATAAGTTTATTTGATCTTTGAATAAATAATTATCTTCTCCAGGTACTACATAAGTTTTTGTTGATTCAATTTGTACAGCAAATCGTGCGTAAATAAAATAAAATACTCATATCAATTGAAAAGGTAAAGAATAAGTAGCGATACATAAACATCTAACTCTAGAAATAAAATCTCCTTCAGAAACCATGTTTACATGCTTAGATTTTAAAAATCTTTTAGTATACATATCACCCATTTTTCCGTGAACTAGTGATTCTTCGAGAGCTCTACCCCCAATTCTCATTGATCTACGATATCTTCTACTTCTCATTGACATTCTATTTTCTCCCTTTAAAATGCTAAATTAATCATTATAAATAAAAATCCAACCACTCCTGGACCAAATGACCCAAAAAATACTATTTTATAGTCTTTTCAAACTTTTTGTTTTTTTGCTAAATTGATTTGTCTAATTTCATCATTGACTACTCTTTTAATTTTTATAAACTCTAAAAATTTATTTAAACCACAAAGCATAAAAGCAAAGATTAATAAAACTCAAATTGAAGTTATTCCTGAGTCTTTTTCCATTGTTTTTTGTTCGAATAATCAGTGAAATATATCTAAATAACTTCCCCCTCCAATTATTAACAAAGTTATTATCATTATAAAAAAGTGAATAGTAGCTTTTTTAAAAATTATACTTTTAATAAACTTTTTAGCATGTAATTCATTAAAATATCAAACTAAATCTCTTGAGTTATATTCCATTGCTCCTTTAAAAATTGTTTTAGCATAATGTACATCTCGATAAAGTCTAACCTTATCAATCCCTGTAATTCTTGGTACTTTTAAATCATATTTAAGTTTTTCAAATAATTTCTCTCCATCAACTTTAGTATGTAGGCGAATATTTAAAACCCTTCTATGCACCGTCGAAAAATAAAGTGGAGTTATCACTATTAATATCATTCCAATTGCAGATAAAATATCAGTAATTATAGTTTTTTCTGAAAATCACATAACTTCACCTCTCACTAGAATAATTATATAAAATAAATAGTTAAAATAAGGTTTTAATTTTAAATAAAAAAATACATATAAAATGCATTTATTGGTTATTCAGTTTTATTTAAAATTTTTATTTTCAAAACTCGCATCACTCAACGATTCACAATTATGAATTCACAACCCTAAATAATATTTAAATGTGGGTAAATTAGATCATTGTGTAAATGGTATATTTGAAACTTCATCAACTAAATTATGATGAACTTTGATAATGTCTTCAATATCTCAAGTTCTTAATTCAAAAGAAATTGGAGCGATATTTTTATAAATTAATAAGCCATTAACAATCATAATTGAAAATACTTCTGTAAAACAACCAAGTGCTTTTTCAACAGATAATCTAATATGTCAAAGGGCTAACTCTTCAAGTACAGCTTCAACTGACAATTCTTTAAAAATTCTACTACACATATTTTTGTAATAATCTAATAAATTTTTATGATCTTTTGAAGTATCTATAAATGTACTTACAAAAGTTAGATTTGGATCTAAATACTTATAAACTTTAATAATTTCTTCTAACGTACAATCTCCAATGTTTTTTTCATTAATATCTTGATTCAATCGTAATTTTGTAACAAAAATTTTTATATAATTTCAAGCTTTTGCCGCATTAATAATTTCAGGTTCAAATTGTTGGTCTACTGTTTCATTTTCAAATTCATCATCATGTAAAAAATCATATATTTCTTGATGTGATGTTTTAATGTTATTTATCAATCCATATGTTTGAATCATTTCTGCACCAACTTTATTTCAAACATGGTCTTTATCGTTAATTTTATTTAAAAACATAAAAACCTCCTTATTTAATTCTATTTTAACCATTGTTAAAGTTTGATACTTAGGTCATCATTTGAAAAGCTAAAAGGTAAAAAATCTTCAACTTTAAACTCTTTTAAAAAGCCTTTTTTATTAAATATTCAAACGCTTTGATTTTTATTTAATAATTCAATCATAGTTTGTCTACAAGTTCCACAAGGAGAACCTAATTTATTAGAATCAGTGTATAGAGCAAAATACTCTACATCATCTTTATTATAGCCCTGAGCAATCATTTGAGGCAAAGCGTTTCTTTCAGCACAAATTGTTGGATTATATGCTGCATTTTCTACATTAACACCTTTTATTTTTATCCCATTTTTTAAATAAATTATACAAGAAACTTTAAAATTTGAATAAGGAGCATAGGCGTTATTTTTTAATTCATTTAATTCTTCAAAAACTACATCTTTATTCATAATAATTCCTAACTGACTAATTGTGTTATTTTTTCTATTAAAGGTTCTAAGTATATTAAAAAACCAATTGCAACAGAAATTATAGCATTTAAAATACTAGCCGCTGCACAAATATCTTTAATTTTTTTAGCTTGAATATTATATTCAAAACTTAATAAATCCACAAAGTTTTCAATTGAGGTATTTACAAATTCAAATCCAATTAATACACCAATAGTTAGTAAAATTATTGATCATTGAACCAAAGTAATCTTTACTCATATCCCTAACGCTATACAAAGTATAATGGCAAATAAATAAACTACTAAAGTGCTTTCTTCTTTAAATGCAGTAATTATACCTCTTGTAGCATTTCCAAACTTGTTTTTTACTCTAATTCCAACTTTGGCTTTTTTCTTAACTTTATCTGCCATTGTAACCTCCTAATTAAATTATACTACATGTCATATATAACATTTATTTCTTTTAAAATACTTTCTGTTAATTTAAACATAGTTTTTGCATCATTTTCATTTGTTTCGTGATCATAACCTAATATATGCAATAAACCGTGAACAAACAATCAACTCATTTCATCTTCGATTTCATGATTATAAAGGGTTGCTTTATTTAAGGCTTCGTTATAGGTTATAAAAATATCACCAATTTCTTTAAAATCTAATTGATCGTAAATTCCAATAGGATCATCAATTGGAAAAGATATCACATCACCAACATAGTTTTTATTTCGATATTTACTATTAAGTTCTATTGATTTTTCAGGCAATATGAAAAACACCGATAAACTCAGTGTGTTTGTTATATTTAATTTTTCTTTTGTTATAGTTAATAAATTATAAAAAATTGATTCATATTTGTTTAAATCGTTATTGTCTTCATAAATAAAACTTATTTCGTCCATTAAAACCTCTAAATAGAATTATACAATTTTATTTTAAATTGGACAATAAATAATTCAATAAATTAGAGTTTGAACCATATAATAAAACTTTATTATTTTTTTGATCTAATCCTTCTATGTCAATATTTTGAAGTTGTAGTATTCCTGATTCAAATTTAAGAAATTTTTTATCATAATGTCTGTAACCTGATTTATATTCAACTTTTATCGAAACTATTGAGTCGATATTAATTTTTTGTTCAACTAAAACATATATCTTTTTTTCAAACATATCTTTATCATTTAACTTGTCTTGAATAAAATAATTACCTCAATAAATATTTTGTTTTTTTATAATAAATAAAGATAAAAATAAAGTGGCTATTAGGAAAAATGCTAAAAAAATGTGACTAGTAATTCCTTTCATATTATATTTCCATCCTATTTTCAAAAAAATTTTGATATAAAGGATTGTGATCTGTCATTATAACCAAACTATTTTTTTTAATTTTTAAAAAAGTATCAAGCAAATAATAAGCAGTGTTTCTATCAACATTACTTAAAGGCTCATCTATTAAATATAAATCTTTTTTTGTAAAAAATGTAGATATAAAATTTATTATTTGTCTTTGACCTTTACTCAAATTTGCTCCATTTTCAATTACTCTTTTGTTGATATCGATATTATTATTTGCTAAAATTTCAAATAACTGATATTTTTTGAATAATTCTAAATCAATTTGGTTTTGAAATTGCTGTATATTAGCTCAAACACTTCCTGTAAATAAAAAATCATATTGTCCAATATAAAGTATTTTTTCTTTTAAACTATTGGGGTTGATTTTTTTAAATTCTATATCATTAAAAAATAACTCTCCTTCATAATTATTTATGTTACCAGAAAAAAGTTGTAATAAACTAGTTTTTCCAGAACCACTCTTGCCAAAAATAAATGTATTAGTCATAAACTTGTAATTAATATCACTAATAACTTTTGTTTCATTTTTATATTTATAAACTTTTTTACATTCTATAGAGTTTATTTTTTCTAAATTTAATTTAACTTCTTTTTTTAAAGTTTTTTCAAATAAAAAATTTATTTGTTTTATAGCGATTTTGTTATCTTCTTTACTTAAAGTAAAGTTAAAAACTAAGCTTGTAAAACCATATATATAAGTAGATGTAGTTACATAAAATAAAAGTTGAGTGAAAGTTAATTCTTGTTTAGTTATTAATAAACTTGAGATATAAAAAATTAATATATAAAAAAATTTAGAAACAACACTTAATAAAAAACTATTTAAAGACTCTACTCTAAAAATATCATTATCATTTTGAATATTAGTTTGATAAGAGTTTAAAAATTTTCTTTCGAAATGATTTTGTAAAGATTTAGTTTTTATTTCAAAATTAGCTTCAATAATTTCTCTAAACAAGACCGAAAACTTCAAATCATCATTAGTACTTTTTATTTTTTTATCTTTTATTCATAAATTAAAAACATAAGAGAAAAAAACACTTAACACATTTTCAACAAGTAATAAAAATAAAATAGTTTTTGACATGTATCCAATAATTGATAAAGCTAATATAAATAGTACAGATTGAGTTGGTAATACTAAAAAAATCTGAGCTGTTAAACTAATAACTTTATTTATATAAGCAATTTTTTTTATCCATTCTTCTTTAGATAACGTTTGATATTTTTCTATATCCATTTTTAGTATTTTATCAATATAAATTTCTACTATTTTTTTGGCTATATCATTTTTTAAAACAAGTAAAATTTTTGACATTATATAGTTTAATATTATTTGAAATAAAAAAAGCAATGCAAATCCAAAAAAAATAAGTTTTTGATTATTTATATCATCAATTGCTACATTGAAAGAAAAAACTTTCAAAAAGCTACTTGTGATTAAAATAATACAATTTAAAAAAATGGATAATATAAAATAATAAATTATTATATTTATTTTAGTAAAAAATAATGTAAATACATTTGATAAACAATTATTTTTAAACTTAATATTATCTAGTTTTTTAGCAACTCCAAAATAACCATCATAAAGTTTTATAAATTCTTCTATAGAAATTTCTTTTAAATCATTTTCAATAGGATCTGCAATTAAAAAACTCTTTTTATTTTTTTTATAAACAACTATAAAATGATCCTCTAAATCCTTGTTTTTAATTTTTATTATTAATGGTTCTACTATTTTTATTTCTAAAAAATCTTTTATATTACAAAAATATGATTTAAATTGTATTTTGTAAGTTGTTAATAAAGACTCAATATTATAAAAACTAAGTTCCCCTTCTGGAATGTTGTTATCAAATTTTATTTGCTCAATTGTAAGATTCTTTTTTTGTAAATAATTTATAATCATTGTACTAATAGCGATTCCACAATCAGAGTAGTTTTTTTGTTTTACAAATTTATATTCCATATTATCCTCCTAAATATTAAATCGAAAAAAAACTTACTAAATTTTAACTTTTAGTAAGTTTTTTTAAACTAAAATTTTATTGCAAATCTTATAAATTCAATATTTTCAAATTTTAACTTAACTTTTTTTGGTCTACCTTTAATAAAAAAACTAAATTTAAACTCATCACTTTCTTTTAAATAATCTTCAAGTGTAGCATTAAACTCATCTATGTTTTCAAATTGAATTTTACTTTTTATATAAAAATAACTGTTAATATTATTAATTAATGTTTCTTTTTCTTTTACTTTTCTTTCAGCACCTGCTGAAGATACTTCTAAAATATAAGGCTCTTTTATAACATCATCTTGATCTAAAATTGTTGATATAGACTCATTGGCTGAAACTAAACTATCAAATTCTACAAACTTTTTAGATGTATCTATATTTTCAACAAGTATTTGTAAAATATTAGACTCATGTTCAAAAATTCAGTTTAGTTCATAAAGCTTTAATTCATTTATTTTTAATGTTTCTAAAATTTGATTAAGATATTTCTTTTCAACGATTTCTTTTGACATGCTTACCTCTTTACTTACTAATTTTACATTATTATATCAATAGTTTAAAAATCAAAAAAAAGTTTATTAGAATAAAACTTTTTAAAAAATATTAAATTAAAAATTAAATGAAAGTTGTTCATCATCTCTTAAACTTTTTGTGATTTTTAAGTTTTCAAACATTTTAATATGAGTTTGAGTAACTTGAGTTCTTTGTTTTAAATCATTAACACTAACAATTTGCTTGTTTTCTCTTGCTTTAACAATTGAATTTGCAACAGCTTCTCCTAACGAATCTAAAACATTAAATGGTGGATAAATTATTTTATTATTATTTTCATCTACTATAATTTTAAACTTCATTGCATCAGATATGTTGAAATCAATATTTTTAATTGTTATATTTCTTTCAAACATTTCAATAATAACTTCATAAATTGATATCATCGCTGTTTCTTTTGCGCTTAATTTTTCTTTATCATTAATCTTTTGTTTTAAATTTTCTAATCTTTTTTTAACAGCATCTTTTCCATTTACTACACTTTCAATGTCAAAAAAATCAGCTCTAGTTGTAAATCAAGTAGCATAATATTCTTCGGGATAATAAAGTTTGAATCACGCCACCCTATAAGCCATTAGAACATATGCAGTTGCATGAGCTTTCGGGAACATGTATTTAATTTTTAAACAACTATTAATGTATCATTCTGGAACATTATTTTGTTTCATCAAATCAATTCATTCAGTTTTTAAACCGTTACCTTTTCTAACACTTTCCATAATAGCAAAACTAGTTGAAGCATCAAGATTTTTATTCATTAAATAAACCATAATATCATCTCTACAACCAATTACAGTAGAAATATTTGCAACTCCTTCTTTAATAAGGTTTTGAGCATTTCCAACATAAACATCAGTTCCATGACTTAATCCTGAAATTTGTACTAAATCTGCAAAGGTTTTTGGTTGAGTTTCTTTTAACATATTTTTAACAAATGCAGTACCAAACTCAGGCAAACCAATTGCTCCTGTAGTTTCACCATTTAAATCTTTTGGATTTAGACCTAATGATTCTAGATTTGAAAATAAAGAATATACTTTTTTATCATCAGTTGGGATTGTAATAGGATCAACACCTGTCAAATCTTGAAGCATTCTTAAAGCAGTTGGATCAACGTGTCCTAAAATATCCATTTTTAAAAGATTGTCATGAATTGAGTGAAAATCAAAATGTGTAGTTAATCAATCACTGTTATTATCATCTGCTGGAAAGTTTACTGGGGTAAAATCTTCAATTTCATACTCTTTTGGTAAAATTATAATTCCACCAGGATGTTGTCCTGTTGTTCTTTTCACACCTGTTGATAACTCAGCTAATCTTTCGATTTCTGCTTTAGGAACATTATTCATATTTTTCTTTTCAAAATATCCAAGAGTATAACCAAAAGCGGTTTTTGCAGCAACTGTAGAAATAGTTCCTGCTCTAAATACATTATTTTCTCCAAAAATTTCTTTTGTAAAGTTATGGGCAACTGGTTGATAATCACCTGAGAAATTTAAATCAACATCAGGTACCTTATCTCCATCAAAACCTAAAAAAGTTTCAAAAGGAATATCATGACCATCTCCAATTAATTTTTCATTACAATTTGGACAAAATTTTTCTGGTAAATCATATCCGCATTTATATTCTAGAGGTGTATTAAAATCAGAATATTGACAATTTTTACAACGATAATGCGGTTTTAAAGGATTTACTTCTGTTATTTTTGCAACTGTTGCTACAAATGAAGAACCAACCGAACCACGACTACCAACTAAATAACCATCTTCATGTGATTTTTTTACTAATAAATGACTAATTCAATATACAACCGCAAAACCATGCTTAATAATCGAATGTAATTCTTTTTCTAAACGTTTTTCAACAATTTCTGGTAGATTTTGACCATACATTTTCTTAGCATTTTTATAACATTCTTCTTTAAGCATTACATCAGCATTTTCAATTTTTGGTGGATAAGAACCTGACTTAATCGGTTGCAAGTCAAGTTCGCATTGATTTGCAATCAAGTTAGGATTTGTAACAACAATTTCATAAATTAATTCACTATCTTCAAGTCATTTAAACTCTTCTAGCATTTCATTTGTTGTTCTTAAGTGTTGATCTGGGTTATTTTTTACTCTTTGCTTAAAGTCGTATAATGGATGATATTTTCCACCAAGACCTTTTGTATTTATATAAATATCTCTAATAATTTTAGTTTCAGGATTAACATAATGAGAATCACTTGTAGCGACTATTATTTTATTTTCTTCTTTTGCTATTTTTATTATTTTTTTTAAAATTGTTTTTAATTGATCGTAATTCAAATCACCAGTTTGGATTAACTTTGTATAAACACTAAGTGGTTGAATTTCAATATAGTCTAATTCTTTAATTGAGTTTCTTAACATTTTAAATGTTCCAGTTCTTGCATTTTCAAAGACTTGACCATTTACACATCCACTTCCAATCAATATATTATTATTATCTTTAAATTTTAAAAGTTCTGATTTAAATATTTTTGGACTATTTAAAAAACTTTTTGTGTGTGATAAAGAAATAATTTTATATAAATCTTTAATTCCGGCTTGGTTTTTTGCTAAAACATTAATGTGATAACCTCGAGATCTATATGAATTTTCATTTTTGTATTTATCATTTTTAAATTTATTTCAATCAGAATCTAAATCGATTGTATGATATTTTTTAGCACCACTTCACATATGCTCAAAAACATTTGTTAAGACTTCTGCATCATAATCAGCACGGTGAGCTATTTTTTCGTCATATAAAATACCATATTCTTTTGCTACACTTCCAAGTCTGTGATTTTTAAGTTGAGGATTAACCAGTCTTGCTAATGTTAAAGTATCAATTACAGTATTTGTTAATTCACCATAACCAAATTTATTTGCACATACTTGTAAAAAATTAAAGTCAAAGTTTGCATTATGAGCAATTAAAATTCCATCTTGAATTATTTCCATAATGTTTTTAAATTCAATTTCAATTGAGTTTTTATCTTCAAGCATTTCATTTGTAATATTTGTAAGCTCTGTTGTAAAACTACTTACTGGTTTTTTTGGTTTAATTAAAATATCGTATTTCTTCGAGGTACCTTTTGCATAATCATATACATTTGCACCAAATTCTATAATTTCATCAAATTCAGGAGATAATCCTGTTGTTTCTAAGTCAAAAACAACGAACTTAGATTCTCTTAATTTTTGATTTTTTGGATTTTTAACCACTCAATAATCATCTTCAATAACAACTATTTCACTACCATATATTAATTTAAGTTTTTCATCTTGATTTAAATTTCTATTTATTTTAGTGATTTCATAAAAAGCATCAGGAAAAGATTGAACATTTAAGTGATCTGTAATTGCAATCGCTTTTCAATTTCATTCTTTAGCAGTTTTAATATAGTCACTTACATGACTTACTCCATCCATTACACTCATTTTTGTATGAGTATGTAGTTCTACTCTTTTATTTTTTGCATCATCAATTCTTGAAGTTTTTTTTGATTTAATTTTTTGAAAACTGTCTATGTAAAAAATAAGTTCGTGATCATAAGTTGAATATGTGTAATTACCATTAACACTTATTCAATCACCTTTGCGAATTATTTCATTTTCCATCCCAACTAAAATATTTTTATTTTCTTCTGTTATTTCATCAAATAAGGTTGGATTATTGTTTTTACAAAAATAAGTACAAGTGATTGAACTCGTACCATCACTAACTATTAAAGTATAAATATTTCGATTAGCTCTACTTACTCTAAAATTTTTAGAAATAACTTCTCCGTGAACTGTAACATTTTTTGCGTTTTCTTCTAAATCTACTATTCTTTCATATGATGGTGTTTCATGAATACTTTTTTTAGATCTAAATTTATTTTTAAATGTATTTTGTGAAACTTCTTTTTTTGGTTCAATGTCATACACAACTTTACTTGCTTGTTCATAGACTTTTTTAACTTCTTCAATAGTATTTATGTTTAAATCATTGATTGCTTCAACTTCAAGATCAATATTTTTAAAACCATATTTTATTAATTTATTTTTATAATATTCTTTATGTTCAATTAATAAATCTCTTTGTGTTTGATTTTCTGCTAAAAATTTTACTAACTTATACTCTTTAAAATATTTTACAGTTGCAGCACAAACCGTTTTAATAGCTCCAGTTTTTACTTTTGCTTTTGAGTCTTTTATATATTCAATATAATTTCAAATTAAATCTTGGTTATAATTTTGGTTTTCAACAACTAATGATAATTTACATGGAATTTGATTATTTGCTAATAAATTATCTTCTAAGTATTTCAAAATATTTATTGGTAAAAAGTCTTTTAATTTAATACAAATTTTTATTTTTTCAGAAGTTTTAGAAAACTCAGCATCAATGATTTTTGCACCTTCAAAATAAATCATTTCAGTTTCATCAAAAAAAATGTTTAGATTTTCTAAAAAATTCTTTAAATCATTATGCATTTAATCACCTCTGCTATCGTAAAAAATCAAGCAATGTAACAACTATAAATAGTCCTAACATCAAAATTGCTCCTATTGAGTAAATTCATATTTTATATTTTTTAGAAAGATCTTTTCTTATTATCATTTCTATTAAAATTTCTACTGTTTTATATCCATCTAATGGAGGAATAATTAAAAAGTTTAAAACAAATAAGTTAGCACTTAGCATAGCGACATAAGAAAAAAATGTTCTTGCATCACCAAGCATTGTTGCTGTTTGGGTTGCTATTCCAACTGGTCCTGTTAAATTTTTAAATCCTTTTGTAAAAATTGATCCAAAGCTTTTTAAAATATTTAATGATTGATCAAAAGTTTCTTTTCATCCTGCTCCATAAGCTTCTATTCTTGAAGAATAAAATCTGGTTGGAGCCATTATGCCGACTGCTAATTGTTTATTACTATATAAATCACTTGTAGAATATTCTGTTGTTTTTATTTGTTTATAGTCATCTAAAACTTTGCCATCATATTTATTAACTTTTTTATATGAAAACATTATTTTTAAATCTTCTTTATTTTCAATATCTTTATTAGATTTTAAATCATTCAAGTTGTTTATAAAATTATAAACAATCTTAGTGTAAGTTGGCGCTTGTAAAGAGTCAGAATCTTGTATTTTTTCGCTATTCAATTCTGGATTACTATTATCGATATTATTAAACAATACTTCTTCATTATTGATTAATTTTCAACCTCAAATAACATAAGTTTGATCAATAACAACTTCAGGATTAGTTTTTTGTTCATTTTTTAAAATTAATTTTTCTGCAACTGCATCTTTTTGAAATTTTTGTCCAAAAAAATCCATATCATTAGTTTTAGACTGAGTTGCTGCAAAAATTGTTGTGAATATAAACAAAGCAATAAACAAATTCATTAAAGGACCAAAAATTAAAAAGAAGAATTTCTTTCATCTTGCAATGTATTCCATTTGTCTTTCTTTTGGCACAACTTCATCTTCACGATCACTTGGGGGTTCAACTTTATCAGAAGCAATTGAACAATATCCACCAAGAGGAAACGCTCTAATTGTAACTCAAGTTTCTTTTCCTTTAAATGTAAATAATTTAGGTCCAAACCCAATTGCAAATTCATACACAAATGCTCCTGACAATTTAGCAACAATACAATGACCAAGTTCATGCAAAGTAATTAGTATTAAGACAACAACTATACCAATTAAAAAGCCCAGTAAAAACATTCCTGTTGACATTATTTTTCTCCTTCAATTAAATCTATTGTTAATTTTCTAATTTTTAAATCATAACTAACTATTTCATTATAATTATTGTAATTTATTTTTTCTAAACTATTAAATATTTTATTAACTATTTGTGTTATTTGATAAAAACTAATTTTTTTATTTAAAAAAGCTTCAACACATACTTCGTTAGCTGCATTTAAACCAATTGCTTTAGAATTAAATCCTTCAATACATTCATAAGCCATTTTAATTGGTATAAAACGGTTTGAATCAATTTTTTGTAGTTCTAAATTGATTAAAGTACTAAAATCTAAATTTTTTTGATTTTTAAATGGCATTCTATTTGGATAAAATAAAAAATAATTAATAACTTGTTTCATATCCGGAACTGAAATTTGTGCTTTTATTGATCCATCATTAAATTCGACCATAGAATGAATCAAAGAAGCTGGATGAATCAAAACTTCAATATTTTTGTTTGCAAATAAATAAAAAGCTTCTAGAATTTCAAATGCTTTATTGAGCATTGTGGCACTATCAATTGTTATTTTTGAACCCATATTTCAGTTTGGGTGATTTAAAGCGTCTTGTAATGTTACTTTTTTAGTATCATCTAATGTTAAATTCCTAAAAGGACCTCCAGATGCTGTTAAATATATTTTACTTACACAATTATTTTTTTCTAAACATTGAAAAATAGCACAATGTTCAGAATCTAATGGATATACTTTTGCTTGTCTTTTTTTAGATAATAAATTATTAATAAGTTCTCCTGCAACAACAAAACTTTCTTTATTAGCATTTAATAATATTTTTTCTTTTTCAATAGAGTTTAAAGTAATTTTTAATCCAAAAAAACCAGATAAAGCATTAACTACAATATCACATTCATCTAAAATCAATAATTCAATGTCACTAGTTATAAACTTAATATGCTGATATTTATTTTCAAAATCAATTAAGCGATTTGTAGAATAAACAACTTTTATTGATTTAAAGTTGATTAAAATATCATTTAATTTGCTCACATTTTTACCAATAGAAATGGCTTGAAGATTAAACTTATCTTGATGTTCTTTTAAAATTTCTAAGGTTTGTTGACCAATGTTTCCAGAAGCTCCAAATAAAACTATATTTTTCATAAATTATCCTATTGAAATAACTATAAAGAATAATACAAATAATGAAATTATTATTGAGTCTAGACGATCTAAAACTCCACCATGTCCTGGAATCAAGTTTGAATAATCTTTAATGTTAACAACTCGTTTTACTCATGAAAAAGCTAAATCTCCAAATAAACCAATAATTGGAAATATTGCAGCCAATAAAACATATATTAAAAATTCAATAATTGGTTTATTAAGTGATTCGATTCCTACATTCAATGGCTTAAAACTATTTAAAGAAGGAATGAAATAAAAGATTGCAACATAACCAATTCCAAATAAAAATGCAATTGTAAGTCCAAAACCAGCTCCTTCTCAAGATTTTTTTGGACTAATTTTTGGAGCTAATTTTGTTTTCCCTCAAGACATTCCTCCAATATATGCAAATGAATCACCAAGAATTATCATTACTCAAATTCATAAAATTGTATTAAATGAAAACATTGGTGTTTTTGAATCTAATAAATCCAAACTAACAATAGAATAAGTTTTCATTGCAATGATGATAATAAAATTAAATAATAGATTAATTAATGTATTTTTTATAGCAATATTTTTATACTCAATAGCTCCTAAAATAACATAAATTAGTGTAGATAATGATAAAAATAAAGCAAAATGTCAAGGTTGTAATCAACTATATAAATTCATTTCTAAATAAAATGAAAAGTTATATAACTTTGTTGTAATTGGAAAAATGTACAAAACTAAAGCAAGAGATATTAAAATTACTTGATAGTATCACTTTTTAAATCCTGTTGCTTTATTAATTTCATATGAACCAAAAGCACAAATGATCATTGTAAATATAATTGAAAGATAGCTTCATATTATAAAATTAGACACTTCATTCAAATAAGTGTATAAAGCACCAGAAGTAATATAAAGAGCAAGTATTAATAATAATACTACTGAAGAAATTAATCTAGTTCTGAATGTTGCTTTTCCTTCTTGAGTTTTAAAGTGATTTACCCTTTTTTTTGAGTTATTCTCATTTGTATTATTTTGATCAATACTTTTGTTTTGCATAATTACTCCTTAATTTGTCCAAATCTACGGTTTCTATTATTATATTCTTTAATTGCACTTTCAAAATGATTATTATTAAAATCAGGTCAAAAAGTTTTTGTAAAATAAAATTCTGCATAGGCACATTGTAGTAGTAAAAAATTACTAATTCTTTGTTCTCCCCCGGTTCTAATTAAAAGATCTACAGGAGGTTGATTTGCTGTGTAAAGATTATTATAAATATCTTTAAATTCTAAACTATTAATTACTTTTTTATTAACTACATAATCATTTAAAACATTTTTAACACTATTAACTAATTCTTCTGAACTTCCATAATCAAAAGCAATATTTAAAATAATATCACTTTGATTTTTTGTTTCATTTTCGAAATTTTCGATTACTTGTTTACATTCAATTGGAACTTTATTTCTTCTACCAATTCAACATAGTTTTATTCCATTGTCTTGATATTTTTTTAAATTTTTTTTAGAAAATTCATTTTTTGGAAAGTTCATTAAGTATTTAACTTCTTGTTCTGGGCGATTTCAGTTTTCTGTAGAAAAACAAAAAAGAGTTATATGTTTGATATTATTTTGTTTTGCATACAAAACAGTATCAAAGATTTTTTTCATCCCTTCTTTGTGCCCATAAGTTCTTGATTTATTTTGAGCTTGTGCTCATCTTCCATTTCCATCAAGAATTATAGCAACATGGTTTAAAGGTTTCAAAACATAACTCCTTTTCTATTTATTTAGTTTTAACAATTTGTAATTCTCTAAATGGTGTTGTTAAAAATTCATAACCATTATCTGTAACAAGAATATCATCTTCTATTCTTACTCCTCCAACTCCTGGTATATAAATTCCTGGTTCAACTGTTACACACATTCCACTAACTAAGGGTGTACTATCTGCTCCTGAATTGTAAGGTGCTTCATGAATTTCAATTCCTAATCCATGACCTGTTCCATGAGTAAAGTATTGAGCATAACCTTTATTTTCGATGTAATCATAACAAATTTTATGAATTTCTTTACCTAAAACTCCAGGTTTAATTGCTTCAATTCCAGCTTGTTGTGCATTATAAACAATTTCATAAATTTCTTTTAATTTTTGATTATTATCATTTCCTAGTGCAAAAGTTCTAGTTTGATCTGAAGCATAACCATTGTAATAACAACCCATATCAAGAGTTATAAAGTCTCCTTCTTTTAAAATTCTTTCTCCTGGAACCGCATGTGGTTTACTTCCATTTTCTCCACTTGCAACAATTGTATCAAAGCTTAATTTTTGAGCTCCATGTTTTAAAAAGTTATCAGAAACAAATCTTGCTAATTCAGTTTCACTCATTCCTGGTTTTACAAAATCTAAAACATCTTTAAAAACTTGATGAGTAATATCACAAGCTTTTTTGATTTGAGTAACTTCTCATTCATCTTTAATCATTCTTACTTTTTCAAAATCATAAACTTCAATATTTGCTTCAATTCTTTTTTCAAACATTTGTGCTTCTTTTACAAATACTCAATCAGATTCGATCAATACTTTTTTGATATTTTCTTGTTTAATGACTCTATTGATTGATTCAAAAACATTTTTAAATGTATCTAATTCATCAACATTTATTAGCATTTCACTTTCTCTGGCAGCTGTTATATATCTTCCATCTAAAAATAAGTAAGTTTTTGCTTTAGTATGAATTAAATAACCAAGACTTGAAGGAAATCTTGAATATCAATAACGGTTTTGTGGAGAATATAGTAATATGGCATCACTATTTGTTTCTTCTAAAATTTTATTTAATAATTCTTTTTTCATATCAATTTACCTCTCTTTAAAATAAAAATAAGAATGTGTAATCACATCCTTATTTTTTTTGCTTATGTACTTGATGTGCATTACATTTGAAACAATGTTTTTTTACTTCGATTTTATCTTTTCTTTTATCGTTTTTTGCAATGTAATTTTCTTCTTTACATGTTGTGCAACGTAAAATAACTCCTTCACGCATATTAATGTCCTCCTTTAATTTAATAGAAATTCATAGTGTTAAGCAAAATAATAATATCAAAATTTAAGGTGTTATTGTAAGTTTTTTTTAAAATCATAAAAAAAATTAATAATTGTGTGTAAAATAATATTAGTGATTTTAGGAGTGATTAAATGAAGAAATTATTAAGTGTATTGAGTGCAACAGCGCTTGTTGGTACATCTTCAATTTCTGTAGTGTCATGTAATATGAAAAATTGAAATCAATTTAGTGATTGAATTAAAAATGAAGATTCTTTTGTTTTATATCTTGGTGCAAAAGATTGTGAATATTGCAATAAATTTGAAGATGATTTAGCTAATTTAAAAGACATAAAAGGTGAAGATTTTGTAGCTAATAAATTTGACTCATTAATTAAAGAATATAAAAATACTTTATCAATTGAAGGCGATAATATTAGTAAAGATGAAATCTCTGGTTATGGAGATGCTATTAAATCTGACAAAATTGATTTTAGAGAATATGTAATTAATGAGAAAAAAGATAACTTTAATGAAAAATGAAGTAAAAAACTTTGAAAATGAGTTATTGATCAAGGTATTGATATTTATTTAAAAGTAGCTTTCAAAGATTATCAAGAAGACTATGATTCATTTTATAAAAAGTTTAAAGCAATTGCAAAAGAAAAAGTAACAAATTACTTTAATGGATCTGATATTAAAGCAACACCAATGTTTCTAGTTATTAGAAATGGCAAATTAGTTTCATGAGTAAATGGTTACAATTCAAATCCATCAGAAACTGCAGTAAGTGGTTTAAACAGTTGATATGAACAAATTAGAATTGATTTTTTAAATGCAACTGTAAGTAAATCAAATTACACAAAAATTAATACTTCAAGTAAAACTGATGAAGAATCTGAAGAAAAATCATCAATGGTTTCATATGACAAAATTAATTTAAATAAATATAGTAATTATATAAAATAAAAAAGGTTTTATAAGTATAAAACTTTTTTTATTTTATTTTAAAAAAAAAAAAAAAAACGTGTCTCCACGTCATTTAATCAAGTCCTAAATATGGTCCCCAGGGCCGGACTTGAACCGGCACGGCCTTTAAAAGCCGCTGGATTTTAAGTCCAGTGCGTCTACCACTTCCGCCACCTGGGGATAAATATAAAAATAATGGTGTCCCGTATAAGACTTGAACTTATGACCCACTGGTTAAAAGCCAGTTGCTCTACCGACTGAGCTAACGAGACGCTAATATAAATGGCTGGGCTAGCAGGATTCGAACCGGCGCATGAAGGAGTCAAAGTCCTTTGCCTTACCGCTTGGCTATAGCCCAATAAATGGTGGGGAGAGACGGATTCGAACCGCCGAACCGTTAGGAGATGGTTTACAGCCACCCGCGTTTAGCCACTTCGCTATCTCCCCATAAAATAAGTGGTGCTGACTAAAGGACTCGAACCTTCGACCTATTGATTACTAGTCAATTGCTCTACCAACTGAGCTAAGTCAGCATTCGTGTCCTTTCAATTTAAGAACCTTTTCAATTATACAAAATTTATTGCTTAAAAGTCAAGAAATTTTTAAATTTATTTTTTTATAATTTAAAGGACAAGATATATAATAACACTATATTTTAAAAAATACTTATTTTTTGAAAAAAATGAAGGAGTAGTTTTATGAAGTTT
The DNA here is from genome assembly GCF_004379335.1 of Spiroplasma gladiatoris. Classification (NCBI taxonomy): domain Bacteria; kingdom Bacillati; phylum Mycoplasmatota; class Mollicutes; order Entomoplasmatales; family Spiroplasmataceae; genus Spiroplasma; species Spiroplasma gladiatoris. The sequence continues at coordinate 827,205 of NZ_CP038013.1, forward strand.
AATTTTATTGAAAGTTTTTATGATTTTGCAAATATTTTATATTTTGACTTTAAAAATAATTATCATAAATATTTTTTTACATCAAGAAATGTTACAAAGTTTTTTGACGAAATCGAGAAATTAACTGACATTTCAGAATTTCATAATATTATAAAATTTTTAATTAGTAACAAAGAGGAATTTAAGTTAATTGATAAATCAGATGAACATCAAGTTAAAGAGTCAATTGATGAGTTTATTGATATTTTAATATCTTTAAAAAATATCTATAGTATTTTAAATGATAACAGATTATCAAGACATCAAACAAGTATTGAAAATTTAAATTTAGAAGATGAAGATGAAGAAGCTGATTTTGTTTATACTTTAATTTATTTTGCCAAACACTTTAGAGATATAACTTTAAATGATTATAAAAAATCTCCTGTTTTCTTAGTATTAGACAACCCTATCAATAGATTTTATAATTTTGTAAAAAAAGATAGCAACTTTTTATTTGAAGGGAATCCTCTTGAAATAAGCGAAAGCTGACAAAAATATATGTTTTTCTTTAATGAAAACGATATTTATACTTTTCTTCCTTGTGAGCATAAATATGAGGATGACTATGCACAAGTTTATGAAGAATCAATTCGATCTACATTTAGTGATTTTAGAAGTTTGTATTATATCTTTAATTTTTCTTTAAAATTTTTAATATTATCAACTGTTGAAGATGACCTATCACAAATAAAATTTTTCATAGAAACATTTCCTGTTAATGTAAAAATATTTGGTTGAGATGATAAAAACTATGATGAAATAGAATTAAAACTTAATTAAAAATACTTTAAATTAAAATACTTGTCTATTGAATAGATAAGTATTTTAATTTTTTATAACTTTATAAATTTTTTCTAACTCATTTGTTTGTTTGTAATTAATTTAATGTAATTGAAATTACTTCCAAAGTTATTAATAATTGATGAATTGGCTATCAAAAGTTCACTAACTAAAGATTCTTGATCATCTATTATTTTAAAAATTTTTACTTTATAAGTTATAAGTTTTTAATGAAAATACACTTATTTTTATTTTTGGTGGTTCAATAATGAGAAAAAATTAAGCACTTCTATAATTGCTCCTTGAGAAATAACTGCAATTAAAAATACAAATGGTAAAAATCCAATAAATAATGATAGAATAAAAAAGTTTAAAAAATAAGCTCATATTCTTTTATTTACTTTATCAAGTTCGTAACTAATTTTATATTTATCAGCGTTTGTTTGTAAATTTATTATATATTAATTCTTACTAATTAGTTCTTCTCAACTATCCAATTCGATGTTAAATTTTTTTGCTTCTTCTATATAAAAATTTTTAAAATCAATATTGCTTAGATCATTTTTTAAATTTTTATGTTTTAAAATATATATTCCACAAATTAAAATCTTTATCGATTTTAAAACATAGTATAAAATTGTAGATATTAATCCATAATATAGCAAAATTATACATGCAAAAATAAAATTACTAATATTGCTTGGAAATTTTTCATTTGATATAATTTTTACTTTTTCAATCACAAAATATGAAGAAGCACACAAACCAATTAATAATAATATTAAAAACTTATAATTGTAATTGTTAAATTTTTTTGATTATAATTTTCATCTAAATTTTTTAATTTTTTTATTGGTAAAACTTCTTCGAAATTTTTTAAGTTATTTCTTTCTAAATCTTTCATTCAATACATCTTTTTTTAATTAACACCAGCATCATGAAGATTTTTAAAATGACCATCAATGCTAATCAATTCTTTATACGTTCCAGACTGAACAATTCCCTTTCCTGGTGATAAAACATATATTTTATCTACGTTTTTTATTGTTGTTAATCTATGAGCAATAATAACAGAAGTTTTATTAATCATTAACTCATTTAATTGCGCTTGAATTTCTTTTTCAACAATATTATCTAAAGCACTTGTTGCTTCATCTAAAATTAATAATTCTGGATTTTTTAAAATAATTCTTGCAATTACAAGTCTTTGTTTTTGACCTCCAGATAATAGCAATCCACGCTCTCCTAAAACTGTGTTATACCCTTCTGGCCAACTGGTAACGATTTTATCAATTTGAGCTTTTTTACATGCTTCATGAACTTGTTCGTCAGTAGCTTGAAAAAAACCATATCTTACATTATCATAGACATTTCCATAAATAATTTGAGGTTCTTGTTCAACATAACCAACATGTTTAATATATGATTTTAAATTTAAAGTTTTTAAGTCTTTGTTATTTATTAAAACACTTCCAATAGTTGGATCATAAAATCTCATTAAAAGTTTTGAAATTGTAGTTTTTCCACTTCCAGTTTCACCAACAAATGCATAACTTTTTCCTTTTTCAAAAACTAAGTTAATATTATCTAAGATGTTTACATTTGGTTTTTCTGGATAATTAAATTTGATATTTTTAAATTCTATTAAATTAATAGATTGATCAAAAATTACTCCATCTTCTTCATTATCAAATAAAATTGGTTCTTTTTTAATTACTTCATAAATTTGTTGAGTAGAAGCACCAGCTCTTGAAATTCCTGGTACTAAAGCTGCTATTTGTCACAAAGGTCTTGTCAAAATTATTGACGCTGAAGTTATTGGAATTAAGATTGACAAAAATCTTTCAATATCATTATTTCCATATAGTAAAATTGCAGTTATTAAAACTAAAATGTTACAAATTATATCAGAAGCTACAAGTGTTGCAAACATATGACCATCTACTCTTGTAATCGGTTTAAATGCATTAATATAAGGCCTGTGAATCTCTCTAATTCTTTTTTCTTCATAAGTTCTTGTTGCTGTTGATTTTATTAACTTTATGACCCCTAACCTGTCTATTACATCTCCATTTATTGAAGAAATAACTTCTCTAACTTTTTTATTTCTTTTTTTATAAGTTGATGAAAAAAAGAAAATAACTATTGTTAATAAATAAACTACTGCAATTGAAGTTGCAGCTACTTGTAAATCTATTAATAAAATACTAATTGATCCAAAAACTAATACAAAAGGAACTTGAACTCCTCAAATTAATATACCAGGAATCTCATTTCCAACAACATTAGTATCTCCAACTACTTTTGTCATGATTTCTCCAGTTTTTTTATCACTATAATATGAAATATCTTGATTTAATAATCTTTTAATTATTAGCAAACGCATTTCGACTTCAAGACGAACACCAAGTTTTAAACCTGTTATACTTCTTCAATAAGTTGTTAAATACAATAAAATTAAGTTAATTACACAAATTATCATTCAACCTCAATATGGAATATCTCAGTAATTATGGCCTCTATTTGCCAAATCATATAGCACTTGTTGAATAGTTATATTTATCAAATATGAATTTGCACTCATCAATATTGAATTAATTAATACTATTACAATTAAAAAATAAAAATAACCACCAAATTTATGTCCTAAAATAAATATTACTCAAATAAGTTTAAGCTTATTTTTTTCTTTTGCTAATTTTAATAGTTTATCGACTGCTTCTAGTTTTTTTTCTTTACTATTTTCTTTAACTTTTTCACTTTCTATTGATTCGTTATTTTTTATCATAAATACCTTTCTTTTATTTGTTATTATACATTATTAAATATTATTAAAACAAAAAAAGCACTCTGGGCGGAGTACTTATTTAATCTAGGAAAGGCATATTATATTATTTTTTTTAAAATAAATATGTTTATTTGATAGGGCTAAACAAACATTATGGGCTAATGATTTAACCTATCCCAGACATTCTCATTATAGAGTAAATGACTGATAAATGCAATATTTTTTATAGAATTTATTTAGTTGATTTAATCATTTAAAATTAGTTTTAAAATAACTTCTTCTTTATTATATTTATTTGTAATTTCAATAATTTCTAAAGCTTCATTTTTAAACTCTTCTACTTTATTAATATTAGTATATAAAGTCATAATTGTTTGATTTTCTTTAACATACTCTCCACTAGTTTTATTTAAATAAATTCCAGCAGCAAAATCAATTTTATCATCCTTTGTTTCTCTACCAGCTCCTAGATGCATTGATAAATAACCAAGACTATCTGCACTTTTAAATTTAACATAACCTTCAGATTTTGCTTTAATTTCAATAATGTGGTTTGTTTTAAAATTATTGTTATAATCAATAATTTTTGAAAAGTCTCCGTTTTGCGCTTCAATAAAATCTTTTAATAAGTGAGCGGCTTTTTTTGAGTCTAATAATTTAAAAAGTTCTGTTTGTGCTTCATTTATGTCATTAAAAATATTATTTGATACTAAACTAATAGAAGCAGCTGTTACACATAACTCTTTTAAATCTTCAGGACCATTACCATTTAAAGTTTCTCATGCTTCTTTAACTTCAATTGCATTTCCTATTGCTCTTCCTAAGGGTTTATCCATATTAGTTAACATCACACTGACTTTTCTATTAAATTGTTTACCTATATCAATCATTGTTTTTGCTAACAGTTCTGCTTGATCAATATTTTTCATAAAAGCTCCAGAACCAACTTTAACGTCTAATTCAATACTATCTGCTGGTAAAACTAGTTTTTTTGACATGATACTTGATGCGATTAATGGTATTGAATCAACAGAACCAGTTACATCTCTTAATGCATATAATTTTTTATCAGCAGGAACAATATTATCTGATTGACCCATTATAGACATTCCTACAGTATTTAAAATTTCTTTAAATTTTTGTTCGCTGATATTTTCATTTCAACCAGTGCAACTTTCAAGTTTATCAATTGTTCCTCCGGTTTGTCCTAATCCTCTTCCAGATAATTTTGAAACTTTTACACCAAAAAAAGCAACTAAAGGAGCATAAATTAAGCTAGTTTTATCACCAACTCCACCAGTTGAATGTTTATCTGCAAATGGACCTTTAACATCACTTAAATCAAATGTAGTTCCTGAATTAATCATTGCTTTTGTTAAATAATAAGTTTCTTGTTTTGTCATACCATTAAATCAAACAGCCATTAAAAAACTTGCCATTTGATAATCTGGTAATAATTCTGTTACAAAATTATTTATAAGTCAATTTATTTCTGATTCTAACAATTCTTGATTATTTTTCTTTTTATTTATAATTGTTGAAAAGTTCATTTAAATTCTCCAAGTTTTCTAATAATAATAAATATGATTTTTTTTATCATATTTTTTTGCTACTAATTTATCAGATTTTAAATCTACATCTTTGTATTTATCAATATTTTTTTGAATTTCTCTTTTTACAGTTTCAGTTAAAATATTTGTTTTTGCAGAAATAAATTTATTTGGTAACATTGGTTTTCCAAAAATAATTTTTATTGGTAATCTTCCTTTTCTTTTTTCATAAACTTTATATGAATCAATAATTGATACAGGAATAATTGGAGCATATGCCATTTGTGCTAATTTCATACTTGCACTTTGAAATTCATTCATTACAGGACCTTGACTTCTAGTTCCTTCGGGAAATATTACTATTGCTCTTTTATATTCATTTATAAGTTCTTTTGCTTCTTTCATAGCGGCCAAAGCACTTCTTGGACTTTTTCTATCAATTGGAACATTATCAGTTAGATTCATAAAATGTTTAACAGCTTTAGTTTTTCATGACTCTTGTTTTGCAATAAATGAGACTGGTTGTTGTTTACTAAAATCATTTAGAACAATCAACATAAGCGGGTCCAAATTTGATTGGTGGTTTGGCACAATAACTACACCTTTATCTAATCAATTTTCAATTCCTCAAACGTGCATTTCGATATTTGGGATTTTTAAAATTTTAGCAATTTTTTTTCTCATTCAATTATAGCGATATTCTTCTGAGTATGAGTTTGGATCACTTTTGATTCTTTTTGTCATTTTTTTTGCTTTAGAAATCATTCTTCATAAGCTAAACCCTGACATAAATAGTCTACCTTTGCTTAATACATATTTAAGTTTTGGTTTTGTTTCAATACTTTCTTCTTTTGAAACTATTATTTCGTTTTCAACTGCTTTTTCATTTTGATCCACATGCATAGTTTCATTTTTAATTTGATTTTCTTGTTTTTTCATTAATAAACCCTTTCATATGTTATTACATCAAACTCATCAAATTCTTGAGTTTGAGTTATTTTAAATTTATTTAAATCAATATTTTCAGCAAAAACATCACCTTTATAATCTTTTTTAATAAAACTTACAACTAATTTATTTGCAAACTCCAAAGTACAATCAAATATTTGTTTTCCTCCAATTATTATAAGTTCTTCATCATTATTTTGAAAGTCTTTTAAAATATTTTCTAAATTGCTAGAAATGATTACATCTTTATGCTCAAATTCTAAACCTTTTTTTGTAATTATAATGTTTTTTCGATTTGGTAAAGGTTTAAATTTTAAAGAGTTTCAAGTGTTTTTTCCCATTAAAACTGTTTTATTTCTTGTGAAATTAACAAAATGTTGCATTTCTTCTTTAATATCTCATGGTAATTGTCCATTCAGTCCAATTGCATTATTTTTAGATTGAGCTCAAAGTAAAGTTATCATTAAACAGCAACAGCTCCTTTCAAAATTGGGTGATGGTCATAATCATTTAATTGAATATCATTATAAGTTATTTCAAAAATATTTTTATTTTCAAAATTAATTTTTAAATTAGCTAGTTTTTTAGGCTCTCTTTGTAGTTGAGTGTTAATTTGGTCTAAATGATTTAAATAAATATGTCCATCCCCAATTGTATGAATAAAATAGCGAGGTTTTAAATTACATTCCAAACTAACTAATGTTAATAATAATGAGTAACTTGCAATATTAAAAGGAATTCCTAAAAAAATATCGCCGCTTCTTTGATAAAGTTGTAAATCTAAAAATCCATCTTTTGAAACATAAAATTGAAATAAAGAATGACAAGGAGGTAATGCCATGTTTTCAACTTCCGCTGGATTTCATGAACTTACAATCAATCTTCTTGAGTTTGGATTATTTTTGATTTCATTTAAAACTCATTTAAATTGATCTTTACCATTAAAGTTTCTTCATTGTTTTCCATAAACTGGACCTAGTTCTCCAAATTTATCAGCAAAATCTTTATCATTTTTGATTCTTTCAATAAATTGATTTAATGATTCTCCTTGAAAATCTTTTGATTTTTTAAATATTTCATAAGGTCATTCATTTCAAATATTTACTCCATTATCAACTAAATATTTGATATTTGTATCCCCTTTTATAAATCATAAAATTTCATGTACAATTGCTTTAAAAAAAACTTTTTTTGTTGTTAAAAGCGGAAACCCTTCTCTTAAATCATATCTTGTTTGTAAACCAAATTTTGAAATAGTTCCAGTATTTGTTCTATCATCTCGTTTTTCACCATTTTTTAAGATATCTTTTACTAAGTCTAAGTATTGTTTCATTTTATCTCCTTTTATAAATTTAATGCAACTGCTATAGCGTATTCTTTTTCGTGAGAAATTGATATCTCTATTGTATTTAAATCATTATTTAAAATTACTGGTTTGTTTTTTATATAACCAATAGAAATAGTATTAAAAGCAACATTTTTATTTAAAACTTTAAATATTGCTTCTTTTGCAGCTCACCTACCTGCAACAAATTGTTTTTTTGAATCTAAGTCAATAATGTCGTTTAAAAGATTAAATTCATCTTGGTGTAAAACTTTTTTTAAAAAACTAGTTTCTAGTGAAATTCTTGAAACTTGAACAATATCTGTTCCTATTTTTGCCATTCTTATTCTCCTAACTTAGCAAAATCAAAATAGTGTTGGATTCAATAACCGCTGAATCCTTCATAAGTTTTTCCACCATCCCTAGTAATTCTCGCTTGCGCTGTAGGATTTAGTAAGTCTCAATTATTTTTTAAATCTCTTGTAAAATAAGTATAAAGAGATTGAGTATAACTTAGTTCCATTGATCTTGCAAAATACATATCTGATCAAATCGAAGGTATAAAATTAGGAATTGTTGGATATGTTGAGATTTTATTTACATAAACCATATTTTTTAATAAATTATATGTATCCTCAGGATTTTGCAATACCTCTGCTAACCTTTTATCTGTAGTTTTTGCATTTTCAGAAGATAATGAACTAATATTTTTTAAAAAAGGATTTTTGCTAGCATCATTTCCTGCTCATTCATAAAATTGCTTAAATCTTTCTTTAGTCATAAAACCACTTTTGTCAGTATTATCTTCAATACCATTTTGTGCTTTAAAAGCTTCAAAAGCATTCATAAGTTCAATACTTGTTGTTCGATTAGCATATAGTTCATCTTCTATAATTGCTTTATTTTTTGTTTTTAATTGTTCAATAGAGTTTTGGTTTTCTCCTCCATTTTGTTCTCCTCCATTTTGTTCTCCTCCATTTTGAATGTAAGATTGAGCCATTTTAGAGCTAACAAGCGCCATTTCTGCAACCATTCTTAATAAAATTCTATTATCGTTTGGCATTAATTCAACACAAACAGAAATTGGAATTTTTGCCGGGTTTGTTTCAACATAACCATTTAACATTAATAAAGAATATGTTTCTAAAACTTCTTCAGGCATTTTTGATATTGAATCAACACTAAAACCTTTTTCTGAAAGTTGAGAAAATATTGTAGTCATTGGATTTAAAACATATTTTTTTAAGCAAGCATTTGTAAAAACATAAGAAAAAGTTTTAAAAACAGGTAAACTTACTCCAATTTTATTAGATACAGAATATCGACTGTATGAATTACCTTCTTTTGCCCAATTAATTTTTTGTTCTTCACTTAAACTATTGTAGTTTAAAATACCAAGTTTTTGAGTTTCTGTTGCAAAAAATGGAAAACTAACAATATAGTTAAATCAAATTACAAAAATTAATCCAAAAGCTAAACCGTTAAATCCCCCAAGAATAGCATCAGCTGCTGCATATATTTTTATTGCTCTTAATCTTCTTCTTACAAAGAAGTAAAATATAAAACCAATAAAGTTGATAATAAAAATAAATGCTATGCATGAAATTATATATATACCAAATGAACTAAGTGCTTTTAAAATGAAATTTCCTAATCCATCTCAAGTTAAATCTGGTAATTGAACTTGTTGACCATTTACTTTTGTTCCTTCTACAACAAATTTTAAAAATTGATAGAAAACATCTCCCATTTTTGCACTTGCACTATCAACAAAACCCGGAATTGGGGTTTTATTTCATAATTTCATAATTTCATCAATTAAAGCATTTGCTATTAAAGCTGGAATAAAAGTAATTACTATTACAGTAATCAACTCTAAAAATAAGATATAAAAAGCGGTGAAAAAACCTCTTCTAAGTCCAAACATAAATGAACCAATTAGCATTGAAAGAACAATAATATCATATACTCATCATGGACCTATATTTACAATCATGTTTTTTCTCCTTAACTTTTAAAATTATACCAATAATTAATCTATAAAGTGTATATATCTAATTTAAAAGTAGATATAATTTTAAAAAGGAAAAAAATGGCAAGTTTAAGTTTAAAAAATGTAAATGAAGATATTATTGATAAATTAATTAAAAATTATCAAAATAATATAGTTAAAATAAAAAATCCATATGTAAAAGTTTTTATTAAAACAAATAATAACGAAACAATTACAATATATAAAACAAACACAGTCTTAATTCAAGCAAATAGTTTAAAAAGTATTATTAATGAAAATGCATTTTTAAAAGAGTTTGATACAAGTTCAGTTAAAAAGCATCAAGATACAAAAAAATTTAATAATTTTAATATTATTGGTTGTGATGAAGTTGGAGTTGGTGACTTTTTTGGGCCACTTGTTGTATGTAGTGCTTATGTTTCTAATAATTTCAAACATGATTTTAAAAATTTATATCAACTTATAAAAGATTCTAAAAGTTTAAAAAGTCATCAAATCATTGATATATTTAAGCAAATTAAAGATAAAATAATTTATGATGTTTATATAATGAATAACGATGAGTATAATAACTATTATAAAAACTATAAGAATACACATATATTAAAAGCGTTAGCTCACAATAAATGTTTGAAATCATTGATTGAAAAAAATAATTTAAATTATGACTTTATTTTGATGGATCAATTTGTAAACAAAGACTTATATTATAAATATCTAAAAGATATCGATAAAAATCCAGTTGTTAATATTGAATTTGAAACTAAAGCAGAAAATAAGTCATTTGCAGTAGCTTGTGCAAGCATTATTGCTAGGTATTACTTTTTAAAAACAATAAAAGACTTAGAAAATTATTATCAAGTTTCTTTACCGCTTGGTGCATCAAATTCAGTTAAACAAAAAGTAATTGATTATAAAAAACATAAGCCTGAATATGTAAAATATTTTACTAAATTACACTTCAATGAAAAAATAAAATAAAAAGTTACGTAAGTAACTTTTTATTGTTTTTTGATAAAGTCAATAACTTCATCTTTATAATTTTGTTTTTGATCATCATCTAAAAATGTAGCATCAATTGAGTTACACATAATTTTTTGTCATTGTTCTTTTGTTAAATTAAATGTTTTTTGAATTAACTCGTAATTTTGATTTAAAGTTGATGGTCCAAAATATGCAGGGTCATCAGAATTCAAACTAAATGATACATCATTTTTTAAAAATTCTATAATTGGATAATCCTTAATATTTTTTCAAGCTTTTGTAAAAATATTGCTCATTGGACAAAGTGTTAAATGAATGTTTTTTTCTTTAATTAATTCAATAGCTTTTTTATTATTATAAATAAATAAACCATGATCAATTCTTGTTGGTTCTAAATGATTTATAACATCGATTACATCATGATCTGAGAAATTTTCTGCAGAATGAGCTATTATTTTTAAACCCATTTCTTTCGCTTTATTTACAACAGGTAAAAATTTTTGTACTCAATTATCACTTTCATTTGAATCAAATCCAATTGCAATTATTTTTTTATCATCAACAAATGGTTTTGCTAAATCTAAAATTTTTAAAGCAGAATCTATTGATTCATCTTTTAAAAAACACATAATAATTTTTGCATCTAAGTTTAGCGATTGATTAGCTTTTAAAATAGCTTCACATAAACCTTCAATACAATCTTTTAAAGCTACATTTCTTTTAAGATGTGCTTGTGGATCAAAAAATACTTCAGCATATCTTACATTTTGCTCACTTAGCTTTTCAAAATGTTCATAAGCAAGATCAAAAAAATCATTTTTAGTTTGTAAGACCTGCATATTTTCATAGTATCTTTCTAAAAATTCTGCTAGACTTTTAAAATCATATGATTTTTCCATTAATTTATAATCATTATATTTTATGTTTATATTTTTTTCTCTAGCTTTTTTTACAACCATTTTTGGAGTTAAAGTTCCTTCAATGTGTAAATGCATTTCTACTTTTGGTAATTTAGATAAGTTTTTCAAAATTTTATTTTCCTTTTTTTATTGAATAAATGCTAATGCTACAAAATACGCTATAAATATAATATCTAAAACTCATATAATTGGATGTACTTGTTTTGCTTTTTTGGTTGCTAAACATCCAAGAGTATAAGTAATTAAACCTAGACCAATTCCAACAGCAATATTATAAGTTATTATCATAAATAAGATAATAAAGAATGCTGAAAGTGAAATTTCTGGTTTTTTTCATTCAATTTGAGTAATATTTCCAATCATAATAATACCAATAAATAAAGTGGCAGCACCACTTACACAACTTGGTAACATTTGAAAGATTGGAAATAAAGCTATACTTAATAATAATCCAATTGAAGTTATAATTGCTGCAAATCCAGTTCTTGCACCTTGAGAAACTCCAACACAACTTTCTGCATAAACTGCATTGTGTGAAATTGACATAATTGAACTTAAAATTGTTGAACTCCCATCAATAATCATTGCTGATTTAGGGATTTGTCTTTCATATTTTTCTTCTTTGTTAATTTCAACCATGACTGAAGTTAAAGTTCCAGTCGCATCAAAGAAAGTTAATATTGTAAATACAAAAATTGAAATATACATTGTTGGACTTGTTCAAATTAATTTATTTCCTAAATTTGTAAATGTAGATTTAATATTATTTGCAAATCCATTAAACATTGATTTATATTCTCATTTTGATGAATCAAATTTTGCACTTCCAAATGAATCTGCAATTGGTTTATAATCACTCAAAGTGTTTGCAAATATTATTGCAATTATAAATCCAGCAAGCATCATTATTGCAATTGGTGCTACAAATTTTTTAAAATGTAAAGCAATTGCTCCAAACACAACTAATGTACCTAAAATTATTCCTGGATAATAGTCTTTAAAACTGTTAAGTTCAGCAGTTGGTACACCACCAAAACCATTTTCTCCGTTATTACTTACTCAACCCATGTTAGAAATTCCAACGTAAGCCACAAAAAATCCAATTCCTAATCCAATTGCTACATGTAAAGATTTAGGTAATGCTTTTATAAGTAGTTTTCTTAAATTAGAAATACTGATTATACAAAATAAAACTCCAGATATCATTGTTGCGATTAAAGCACCTTGATATCCAATTCCTTTTGTAGCAACACTAAATGTAAACATTGCGTTTACTCCCATACTTGGTGCTAATGCAACTGGAATATTTGAAACCATTCCCATAGTAAAAGTTGCACTAAAAGCAATAATTGCTGTTGCTAAAAAAACTCCTTTACCATCTAAATTTGGTTCACCGGTATTAACACTTTTTGATCCAGATAAAATAGCTGGTTCAACAGATAATATATAAATCATCGCAAGAAGAGTACTAATTCCTCCAATGATTTCTTTTTTTAAAGTAGTATTAAATTTTTTAAACCCAAAAAACTTTGCTAGTTTTGAGTTTTCATTATCAAACTTAGCTTTTGATTTGCTAGGTTCTTTAATTTTTACATCTTGATTGTCTTTTGACATTGTTCCTCCATTTTTTATTAAGGTGTAACTAAATACAATTTGTTAAGTTTTAAAAAGAAATTAATAGCAGTTAGATAGGTCTAACGTAGATACTCCAACCCTTTATGTTGGATTATACAATTTGCATTTTGATTACTTTTCTATTGTATAATAATTTTTAAAATACTAGTAATTTGTAATCAATTTTTATAAAAAAAACAAAATATAGTTAATATTTTGTTTATTCAATAATTACTTTAATTGCTTTTTTATAAACAAGATCAACTTTTGCAGTTGTTAGAATCTTTTTAGATACTTGATTTTGAATTGTATCTTTGTATTTATTATCAGAATAAATCACTTTAGTAATTCCTGCTTGAACAATAGTTTTAGCACATTCATAACATGGAAACTGAGATGTATACATCGTACAACCTCTGACACTAAAAGTTGCACTTAATATTGCATTTGCTTCGGCATGAACAACATAAGGATATTTTGTTTCTTCTCATTTTCCCTCTCTTGATCAAGGAAAATCATCATCATTTAGACCTCTTGGCAACCCATTATATCCAGAAGCAATAATGTGTTTTAAATCATTAACAACAACTGCTCCTACTTGAGTATTTGGATCTTTACTTCTCATCGCGTTTAATTCAACCATCGCTAAAAAATAAGTATCTCAGTCAATATAATTATTTCTTTTTTTCATAATTTTATATAAATGGATAGACTCCATAACCTTCTCCGGCAGATTTAATAAAGTAATTTCAACCATTATAATCATGAATAATTTTGTTTAAATATTCAGGAGAAAAGACTTTATTATTTGCATAAGCTAATAATGCTCTTAAAGTGTCTAAGTCAGGAGAAATACCATAAGCAGGAATAAATAAATATATTACAGGAATAATTATGGCAGCTGATAACATTAAAACCGGCAACGCAATATATCCATCAACACTTTTATAATTATAAGTAAACATTAAAGTTAGTGCTGCTGCAGTTCCAGAACCCATTACAATTAATAAAATATCATAAACATCCCCACTAATAAATAATGCATAAATTAACATCAATATTAATGGGAAAATAATACGATTTTTCGAAAATAGTGTGATTGTGTCACTTTTTTTAACTCAAGTAGTAACACCAAGACTTGCTATTACCATTGCTGGCAAAATTAAAGTTCCACTAAAAGTTGGATATGGTAGCAAAACAGATAAGAAGAATCCAACAAGTGGATAAGTTATAAAAATAATTAGTGCAAATCTTCATGATCCAATTATTCCTTCAGTGTATTTTGTAACTTTGAGCAACATAAATCCTAAAAAGAAAATTTGAAATAAAGCAGGAATAAGTCCTAAACCTTGCGCATTAAAAACGTAAGTAAAAATTCTTCAAAATTGTTGACCTACAACAGTTAAAGCGCGATTAGTTCCTCCAAAAAACATTGCAGTAGCAGCACCACCATTAACTCCAATTGCATTATCTTTAATAAATCAAGATAATCCTAAACATATTACTGGCATAATACAAAAAATGATTGATATTAAAATGGATACAACACTGTTAGAGTTCATACGACTAACTAATTTTTTTAACTTAACATTACTTGAATCATTTGGATTTCTTAAAGTTTCAAGAATTTCTTCTTCACTTAAGTTTTCTTCATCGTTTTCTAATCTACTTTGTTCTTGAGTTTGAAGTTTTAAAGCAGTTATTCTTGGAAAGTATTGTTTTAAAGCAAGTTTTGCATCATCTAAATTTGAAATACAAGCTACATCATTTTGAATTCCATCATAAATTGCTACTTTTAGAGTTTTGATTTTTTCTCTTTTTGTAATTTTTAAAGAACTAATTAAATTATCTAGTTTTTGATCATTTTCCAAAGCTTCTCCGATTGTAATAACAATTACTTTTAAATCAGCTTTTTTATTATATAAATAAACATTAAAGTCATCACTTATACTTGCATCTGCTTTATATTTTTCAACTTTAACTAAGTAATGAACTAATGTCAATTTTAAGTCATTATCGTTGTTAGCCATCCCAAACACCTATTTTTCTATTTCTTTTATTTTATCATTAAATTCTTTTGGTAAATCACAAGAAAGTTCAATTTCTTTATTATTAATAGGATGATTAAATTTAATTTTATGAGAATGTAAGTATTGTCCAAACTCTAAACTTTTATCTTCTTTAAAACTATATAAATGGTCTCCTAAAACTGGATGTTTTATAAAAGCCATATGCACTCTAATTTGATGAGTTCTTCCAGTTTCAATAACACATTTAATTAAAGTATGATTTTCAAATCTATTAATTACTTCAAAATGAGTTTTTGCATGTTTTGAATTAATATCTGTAACACACATTTTTTTTCGGTCCCTTTTATCTCTTCCAATTGGTGCATCAATTGTTCCTTTATTAGGTTCAATTACACCATGAACTATTGCAAGATATTCTTTATGAATTTTATTTTCTGCTAGCATATGAGTTAAAGCTTTATGCGCTTTATCTGTTTTTGCAACAATCATAATTCCTGTTGTTTTTTTATCTAAACGATGAACAATTCCTGGTCTTAAAACACCACCAATTGATGATAAATTTTTAATTTTATATAATAAACCATTAACAAGTGTATTATCTGGATTTCCAACAGCTGGGTGAACAACAAGATCATTTGGTTTGTTTAGAACAATAATATCATCATCTTCAAAAATTATTTCAAAGTCAATATTTTGAGCTTTTGCATCAAGTTGGGTTGGTTGTTTTGGATCGATATTAATTACATCTTTATCAAGTAAATTGTAATTTGAACTAACAATTTTATCATTAACCTTTACATAGCCTTCTTTAATCAAAGATTGCACATAACTTCTTGAAAAATCGTATTCTTCTTTTAAAAATTCAACCAAATATTTATCAAGTCTTTCACCTGAGTTGTTCTCGTTTATATATATTATTTCCATCTTTATTTCGCACTATTTTCTACTGTTTTATTTTTATAACTTAGTTTAGTTTTTTTTCAATTTTGTTTTTCTAACTTTGTTTTTGCTAAATAATCTTTGTAAAGAACAAATTGTTTTTTAATTGGTTGTTTTTTTACAGATTTTAAATATGTTTTTTCTAAAATTACTAAATTTTCTTTAAAGTTTTGATATAAATCGTACAAGTCACCCTTTTTTTTATATGTTGCAACAAAAACTTCTTGAACAATATAGATTATTAAACTTAAAACTAATAGTCCAATCGCAACATTTACATAAACATCTGCCATGTTAAATGTGTAATCTGTTAGTCCAAAAAAATCAAAGTCTCACTGTAAAAAGTCAACAACTCCACCTTTTATTCCACGATCTTTTAAAGCGCTATCAGGAACAGCTGGGCTTCAAGCTCTACCTAATAAATTAGCAAGACTACCTGCTAACATTAAGTTAATTGATTGACTTCATAACTTTGGATAACAAAATATTCAAACTGCAAATAAAGCAACAGTTACTACTGCTGCAAGACTAATTGCCAACGAAGGATTTCCTGCATTCATACTTAATGCAGCTCCTGGGTTAATAATGTATTGAAATTTTAATAATCCTGGAATGAACTTTGTAGGCTCAGCCATATAATTCATTTTCATAGCAACAACTGCTTTTGTAACTCAATCAAATGCACAAAACAATGTTAAAATCGGTATGCATCACAAGACTTTATATCTTCAAGCATAATTATATTCTTTGAAAAATATTTTGATATTTTCCATATAATCTCTCCTTAGTTAATAACATCATAACATCTTTGACATATATCTTCTACTAATTCCTCAAATATACCTCAACAACGTTCACATTTTAAACCTTGTTTTAATTCTACTTTTACATCAGCGACTCTATTTTGAATATCATTACTGTCATTTTCGAAAATAATTGAGTTTACTATTAAGATTTGATGTAAGTCTTCAATTTCTTTTATAAAACTAAATTCAGGTTTTAAACTAATAGTTAGTTTTGCTTCAAATCCTTTTTTGATTACTTTTTCACTTCTAGCTTTTTCTAAAGCCTCATTAACATCATCTCTTAATTTTAAAACAATATCTCATTTATTTACAAGCTCATTAGATTGAATAAAGTTTTGTTCTTTTAAATCTAGTAAGTGAATTGATTCTTCAAGGTTTTGGTTTTTAATATTTTGATATGCTTCTTCAACTGTATGAATTAAAATTGGTTTTAACATATCTAAAAGTGCAAAAAGTTGTTCATACATAACCGTTTGAACTTGTCTTCTTCTTTTTGAATCTTTTGCTTCAACATAAATAATATCTTTAATAAAATCTAAATAAAATGCGGATAAATCATTAATTACGTAATTATTTAAAGTTTTTAATGCTGTATTAAAGTTATAGTTATTAAATGATTTTATAAAACTATTTTTTACGAAAGTTAAATTATGCAAAGCATAAAGATCAACTTCACTTAAATCATTTTGGTAATTATTAATTGGCTCAAAATCACTTAAGTTAGATAGTATGAATCTTAAAGTATTTCTAAGTTTGCGATAGTTTTCACTAACTTGTTTTAAGATTTCTTTTCCTAATCTTTGATCATCTGTATAATCTGCAGAAGCAACTCATAACCTTAATATATCTACTCCTAAATCATTTGCAATTTCTAATGGGTCAATTGTATTACCAATTGATTTTGACATTTTTTTACCTTTTTCATCATTTGTCATTCCATGAGAAATTAACTCTTTATAAGCAGGTTTTCCATCATATACAACTGAGTTAATCATTGATGAGTTAAATCAACCACGATATTGATCTGTTCCTTCTAAATAAACATCATATGGTCTTTTTAGATTGAAATTATCTTCTAAAGCTATATTAGAACTTCCTGAATCAAATCAAACATCCAATATGTCTTTTTCTTTTGTTCAACCTTTATTTTGATTTTCAGGGGCAAGAAATTCATCTGCATCTAAAGTAAACCATGCATTAGTTCCTTTTTGCTCTAAAATTTTAACAGCATAGTCTACAACTTTATGATTAAAAACTGGATTTAATTTTTCATCATAAAAAGCAATAATTGGAACACCTCATAGTCTTTGACGAGATATTGTTCAATCATTTCTATCTCCAATTATATTTCTTAATCTTTCTTTTGCTCAACTTGGTTGAGTTTTTACTTCTTTTACAATCACATCATCAATTTGTTGTTTTACTTTATCTAGACTTACAAATCATTGACTTGTTGCACGATATATTATTGGTAATTTTGTTCTTCAATCATGTGGATATGAGTGTTTTACAAATTTTAACTTTAAAGCTAGACCTTTTTTTTCTAATTCAACACCAATTATTTTATTAGCATCTTCATAAAATACACCTTCTAGTCTTTCATCTTCAATTTTTGCATTAAACTTCCCTTGCTCATCAATCGGAACAAAAGCTTCCATTCCATTACTTGTAACGATGTTAAAGTCATCTTCTCCAAACCCACCAGCTGAGTGAACTAAACCAGTCCCTGCTTCATCACTAACATGTTCTCCTAAAAAGATTGGAGCAATTTTATTATCATATCAAGGATGTTGATAATATAGATTATTTAACTTATCTCCTTTAAATTCTTTTAAGATTTCAACATTTTCTCAACCAATTGTTTCTTTTACTTCTTCTAATAATTTTTTTGCTAAAATAAATTTTTTTTCTCTATTGTCAACTTTAACTTGAACATAATCGATTTCTGCATTTACACAAGTTAATTGATTAGCGGGAAGTGTTCAAGGAGTTGTTGTTCAAATTACAATTTGTGTATTTTCAAATTCTTTACTATTTATTAAATCAAATCCAACATATAAAGAAGGACTTCTAACATCTTTATATTCAATTTCTGCTTCTGCAAGTGCAGATTCACTTGAAGGAGATCAATAAATTGGTTTTAAGCCACGATAAATTAGACCTTTTTCTACCATTTTAGAGAATAATCGAAGTTGACTTGCTTCATAACCTTTTGTTAAAGTAATATATTTTGTATCATAGTCCGTAAAAATACCAAGTCTTTTAAATTGGTTCGATTGTCTTTGAACTTGTCCTAAAGCATATTCTTCACACAGTTTTCTAAAATCAGCTGGTGGCATTGATTTTCTATCAACTCCTGTTTTTGCAATTGCTGTTTCAATTGGTAAACCATGAGTATCTCAACCCATTATGTATGGTGATTTATAACCTGTATAATTTTTTCATCTTACTATAAAATCTTTTAAAATTTTATTTAAAGCATGTCCAACGTGAATATCACCATTAGCATATGGAGGACCATCATGAAGAACAAATTGTGGTTTATTTTTATTTAATTCTAATTTTTTATTATATATATTTAAATTGCTTCAATTTTGTTGTATGTTTGGTTCTTTATTTTTTAAATCAGCTTTCATATCAAAATCTGTACTTAATATTAATAAAGTATCTTTATAATTTTTTTGCATTGTTTTTTCCTTTCAAAATAAAAACGCTCCTTAAAAGGAGCGTTTTAACGCGGTACCATCCTTTTTATATAACCTAAAAATTAAGATTATATATCTTAATTTGTTTTTAACGCTTTCAGCGTGGAGTTCTAATAAGCTTAGCTGTTCTTCTCCCGTTATAGTTAAGTGATAAATTTATTATAATTTTATTAGTTCACACCAAGCACTAACTCTCTGTAAAAATTATTAATAAATTCTTGTCTTAACAACTTTAATATTAAATTTTTATGTTTTAATTATACAATATTTAGTAATTATTTACCCATATCTTCAACAATTTTTTTTGCAATATCTTCTATTTCTTTTTTATTATAAGAAAATATTTCACCATTATCAAAAAGAAACTTTTCTACAATTTCTTGATAATTATTTGGGTTTTCTTTTATTTGATTTAAACATTTTTGCATTTCATCTTTAATACCATAAGCTACTTCAACAGATTTAACAATTATTTTTTGCGCATTATGATTGGCTATTTCAAACAATTTAGTTGTTCTTTCTACACCATTTTTTATATAGTCATCTTTTAATTTATAATCTTTAATTTCTGCTTCTAAGCTTTTTATTTTTTTTAATAAATTTTGAATATCATCCATTTTATAAATGTCCTTCAAAGTTTCACATTAATGAAATTTCACTAGTTTTTTTAAACTTTTCACGATATTCTTTATTTTGCGTTACTACTATATTAAATAAAACGTCAAATATTATTAATTCTCCAGGTAAAGATGAAATTGTTGGATATTGAATTCGGTCATAACCAAGTGTTTGAGTTTCAATTGTAAAAACTAAGTTTTTATCAACATCTCCCAATAATTCAAGTGTAGTTTCTTGATCTGCAGTTAAAATTAATACAGGTATATCTCTACTTACAGCTCACTTTGCAGATTCAATAACTTCTTTTGTTCATCCAGTCCTTGTTAGAAATACACAAAAATCTTTATTTGTAAAAAACACTGCTTTTTGAACAAATACGTGAATATTAGAAACCGCAACTGCTTCTTTGTTTAATCTTGATAAATTTTGTACAAAAGAATTTGCAGAAACTTCTTGTTGTTCTACTCCAAAAACAATTATACTTCTTGATTCATATATTTTTTTTGCAATTGTATTTGCATATTCAGGATCTAAATTATTTAATGTTTCATTAATTGTAAATAAAGCGCTTCCTTTAACATTATGAATTACTTGATCGGGAGTTTTATCTTCTCCTAATTTATAATATTCAGTTTGCATTCTTGATTTTTCATAAACAAACATTTGTGCAGATTTAAAACTTTTAAACCCAAGTTTTTGACAAACTCTTGTCATTGTACTTGAACTAACATTGCTTGCTCTAGATACTTCTTGGATTGAATGCGAACAAAAATAATCAGGGTTTTCGTTAATTTCATTAACAATCGCCAACTCTGTACTGTTTAACTTATTTTCATCTAATTTTAAAATCTTCATACTAAACACCTCTTCTTTTATTTATGTTTAGGTTTGTTATGTTTTTTATCCTTAACTTGCCACTTATTTATTTTATCATATGTTAAGTTATCATTACTATAACCCATCTCTTTTAAATGGTTATTTCTTAATTCTTGTAGATTTTCTAAACTCGAACTTCTTTTAATATCACGAATGTATCGGTTTGAAAGTTTTAAAATCAAGCTTGCTCCATAACCGTCTTTAGTTCTTCTACGATGTTTTACAAGAAAATTTATTGACAGTAATGCCCCTAAAAATAAAATCATTCCAATCGTTACAAAATATGGGATTGCTAAATTACCACCTAAATTTCATTTAACACTATAATTTAAAGCTTCGGTATTAAAATTATCAATATAATTTAAATCTGGAGCATTTACTCAACCAGCTTGCATTACATTCATCATATATCTTGGTGGAAATGAATACATTATGTAGTTTAATCATTCATAACGATTAATAATGTAGTACGGATAAGCACATCCTAAAAAATATCAACTAAATATATAAATGATATTTGCTAGAATCATTGAAACCATTGGATCTTTGATATATAAATACATAATATAACACATTGTAACCATTAGTACATATAGTAATAAAATGCTTGATAAATACATTGCTCAATTAACTCCAGAAATTAATTCTTTTTGATGTTCAAAAGAAAAATAAGTAATTAAAATTAGTCCAAAACAAGCAAAAAATACAATAACAAAGTTTGCTAAAATATTTGCAAATAACACTAAAAATGGACTTACTGGAAGAAATTCAATTTTAGTACTAAAACCAGTTTCTCTATGTATATGTAAATTACGATATAACATATGAATTGCATTTCTGACAACAATTGCTCCAGTAGCTGATGCTAAAATAAATGGATCTGTACTACGAAATAACAACCAAATTAAAGTAATAAAATAAAATAAAAATATTCCTAAAAAAACATTAATAGGAGAACGTAAATAAGTTTTTGTAGAAAGACGATAAAGTTTAAAAAAAACTTTTATTCTATTTCTTTGATCTAGTTTTACTAAAACCTTTTCCATTCTTATTTTGTCTCCTTTCAACAGCTTGGTGTTTTAAATCTTTTAATGTATTATTAAGTTTACTTTTGTTTAAATTAATATTATCTCTAACTTCAATCAAACTTTCTAATTCTTCTAATGATGAGCTTCTGTTTATTGCATAAATTATTGCCATATGTTTATGCTGGTTTTTGAATTTTCTATATTTTCTATTTTCAAATTCAAAAACTTTTTTAAACATCTTATAAACAAGTACTGACAAGGTAAGTATAATAACGATACTTACTACATAAGGAATCCAAGCTTGTTCTCCATATCCAAAGTTAATAGCAGCGCCATTATTTCCAACGTATTTAAAATCAGGAGCATTAATTCATCCTGCACACATAATATTTACCATATAACGTTGTGGAAATAAGTAAGATACATAAATTACTCATTTTTCTGATACTAAAACATTATAAGGAATCCCTAAACCTAACAAATAAACTGATCCAAAATAATAAAAATTACCGATTGTAAAACATCATTCTAATGATTTAACTCAAAAAGCAATTAAAAATGCCATTAAGTTTGAAAGAATTAAAAGCAAAACATATCCTACTAAAAAAATTGGTCAATTAACATGCTTAATTGTTTCTCTTTGTTCAGGATAAAGCATGGCAATAGCTAAAGTAACCAAAGTAACAACTGCATTAGCTGTTAGATTAAACAATACCATAACCATAAAAATAAATTTTTTTGAAGTATTAGTTGAAAACAAACGATTAAAAAAGTCTTTTTGTTTAAACTCATGTATAGTTTTTACAAAATTGTACATACAATTTCTTATACCACAAACTCCAAGTGCACTTGCTAAAACAAATGGATCATAAGTTAAACTACTATTTGTTGTATCTCTAAAAGTAAGTCAACCAACCAAAGTGATTATTGTAACAAATCAACCTGAGAAAAGGTTAAATTTATCTCTTATGTAGTTTTTATATTGCATTGCAAATAATGTTTTAAATAAACTTCACTTTGACATTGCTCTAATCTCCTATTTTAATTTCTACATTTTGAGTATTTTCTATTTCTTGTTTTAAAGCTTTTTCTAGTTCTCTTTGTTCAATATCTTTAATTTTTCCATCAATTCTTAATTTTTGTTGACGTTTTAAAATTTTTGCTTCAAGTTTCATAATCCTAATCTCTTCTTGAATATATTTTTTCTTTAAAAAACGTAACTTTGTTAATTCTTGACTAGATAATTCTCCTGTACTTTCATTTTCTGAAAAAATTGTTTTTTTATTTTTAAAAATAGGATAAAAATCATTTTTTAAATATTTATAAAATGAGTCTAATTTTGAAGTAAATTTATCAAGATAAACTTTTCACTTATAATCATCTCGATTTTTCTTTCAAGTTTTTGCTAATTCTTTTATTCTATTAATAACATTTTTAATACTTAATTTTAATTCTTCGATTAAAGAACGGTTTAAAGCGGTTGAAGCCACAGTCATAAACTTTGTTTGCATTTCTTGTATGTAAAAATTAATATTTTTTACCATTACCAATATTCGATCTGTATCAAAAAAATCTAATATTTCTTCTTTTGAGTTTAATTTAGCATAATCTGCATTAAATTTTTCATAATGTTTTGAAAACTTTTTAAGAATTGGTTTAAATACAGGGTCTGGTTTTAAAACAGTTTGTTTTGCCTCAATTGCTGCTAAAATTTTATATGCATAATCATCATAATCAAATCCTTCTAACGATTCATCAATATAATCATCAGATAAAATCAATCCCATTTCCATAACAACAATACGATCACAAATTGCTTGAAAAATTGATTTGTCAGGCGAGACAATTACATAAGTTGCATTATGTTCTTTTTTATACTCTCTTAAAAAATCAATAACTTTAGTTTTCATATCTAAACCAATTGTATTTGAGACTTCATCAAGAACTATAAGTTCGGGTTTGTGTAAAAAAGCTAAAAATAAAGAAAATAATTGCAGTCATGAAGTTGCACAAGTTGCTAAACGTTTTTCTAAACGATTTTGAATTTGAAAAGTATTAAAAAGTTTATCAAGTCATTCTTGATCGTTTATATTATAAATTCCTTTGTATAATTCAATTACATCTTTAACTCTAAAACCATCAGGTCATGCGGTTTGACGAAATTGAAATCCAATAGAACTTAATGCATATTCTCTTGTAAAATTGTATTCAATAATACCACTAGTTTGAGGAATTTGATTAGCAATTAATCTTCCTAAAACTGATTTTCCAGATTGGTTTGGACCAATTATTGAAATACCTTCTCCTTTATAAATTTTTAAATTTATTTTCTTAATTGCTCAAATTTTTTTATCAAATATTTTACTTACATTTTCAAGTTCAACTAGCAACTCCTTATTATTTTCCATAACTTTTTCCTTTCTTTATTTTATTGATTTTAAAAACGCTTTAACTGCTAAAAGATAATCATTTGTGTGTTCTAATTGAGTTTGAACATGTGCTCCTGTATTGAAAATTAAAATTTGATCTTTTTTTGATATTTTAGTTCTTAAATCAAATAAACTTTGACTGTCATTTGCATAAGTCACTAAGTCTGTTTTTGAATGAATAAATAATGTTGGCACAGTTTTTTTATTGTTTTCAATTAATTTAACAATATCATATTTTAATACATCTATTTTATAATCTTTTTTATATTTTTCAATAATTTTATCCATAAAAGATTCAATATAATCTTGTATCATTTGATTGGAAAAATTTAAAACAGTTTTAAATACTTGTTTAATAAAAATATAAGAAGAATCTGAAATTGTAAACCTTACTTTAAATTTATCAATGTATTTTTTATCAAATACTGAAAATAAATTTACAGTAAATGCACCCATACTAAATCCCATAAGCCCTGTATATTTAACTTTGAAATTTTTTATTAAAAATTCTAAAACTTCTAATAAAGCATTTAATTCATTAACTCCAAAAGATACATAGCCATCAACTGATTCCCCGTGATTTATAAAATCAAAAACCATAATGTTATACCCTAAGTTGTCAAAAAAGAAAGTTGATAATGCACTTGATTCTTTTGAACTACTATAACCATGACACCCCACAAGTCATTTGTTCGTATTATTTTTATTTATATGATAAATAGCATGAATACGATCATTTATTATTACTTTTTGTCATCCATCAAAATTTGAAAAATCAATTTGGTTTAATCCATATTCTGCAACTAAAGATTGTTGATATAAATTTAAAAGTTGTTCTCAACCATAGTCTCGATAGAATTTTGCATTAGCAGCTTTTGTGTTATTTAGAACTTTAATTAACTTATCAATTATTAGATTATTCATACTATTTCTCCTTTAAATATTATTCTAATATATTTTTTTCTAGTTTTTAATAAATAAAAAAAGTCCTTGAGTAGCATAAATGAATTAAAGAATAAAAAAACTTATTCTACCGAGTATAGAATAAGTTTAGTTAATATTTTAACTAGTTTTTAAATTAGTTTTTTCAAGGCAATCTATCTCTATGAGTAGTTTTATCTTGAAGGACTTCTTGTCTATTTTTTAAATATTGCTCTTTTAACGATTGAATTTCTTCATATTTTAGATATGAGCTATTAAATCCAGCTAAAGCATATTGAAATTCACTTAAACCATAAGGTTTTTTAGACATTGAAAATGGAGTTAATTTTGAAATTGAGAAATTCATTGAAGGACTTCTTCTTATTAAAGGCATTGCAAAATAATCTCTATATAAAGTTTCTGCTTCTAATTTCGCAAAACCTTCATTTCTTTTGTTAGGATCTGATTGAGTTTGATCGATATTTTCTAAATCTCTTGAATAATTATATCTTTCTATAAATAATTGTTTAGTTTGATCTTTTATAAATAGATCATTAAATAAATCTTGATGACCTTTTTCTAATCTAGAAAAAGCATCTTCTGCAGTTTCTTCTTTAAAACTTTTTAATGGAGTATTTTTATCATCAAATCCAAATAACTGACTAGTTCTAAAATGCATATTATGATCACCATTTAATTTAAGTGTATTAGAATAACTCATAGCATCTGCATAATCGGGACTTCATCCAGAAATTGCTAAGTCTTCTGTACCTTCGTCTAAGACGTTCTGATAATCATTTGGTGTTTGAGAAACAACTGCTGATACTTTAATTGGATTATTTTCTATGGCATTAAATAACTCAAACATTTCAGTAATACTTGCTCTTTCAAGAGTTGTTTTTGATGGATCAATAAAAGTATTTAATGTTATTTTTCCGTTATTAGCTAATACCGCTTTTAAATCATTATCAGTTTCTAGACTTGCTCTTAATTTGTTAGCAGCCTCTTTTTGAGCTGATTTTAATTTGTTTTTATCACTTGAAACTTCTTGGCCATATTGTCTAACTTTAAAAAAATCTTTTCCGTCTTTAATATCTTCTTTAGTTGTTTCTTTATTTGCTAATCCATTATATTTATTTTTTATTTGTTCTGCTTCAAATTCTTGAAAATCTTTTGAATCAGTTTTTATAAAATCAGCAGTGAATGTGTTTCTAATATTTGAAGAAACATTATTATTATTATCAAAGATCTTTGAATAGTATTGACCTCAAACATTTCTATCTAAATTGGCAAAAAAGAATTCTCTAGTTTCTTTAAATTGTAATAATTTTGATTTAATTTTTGATGCTGCTTTTTTTGAACTATCACCACTAAAGTATTCTGAGTTTAAAAAGTTAAAAAATAACATTTGTGTATAAGCATCTTCTGGGCTTTCATCATATTTAACTAAACCATCTGTTTGTTTTGGAGAGTTTGCATCGCCGACATATTTTTCTCAACCAGCTGAATCATTTGAGTTAATTTGATACTCATTAATTGTACCTGACTCAAATAAATTTCTTGTTTGCGATACATCTCCAGCAACATAATATTCTCTAATTCTATCTATTTTAGTTTCACTAGAAAAATAGTAATTAGGATTTTTATCTAATACTATTTGTGTATCAATTTTGAATTCTTTTGGTGTATAAGCACCTGAGTAGTAACCTTTTTTGAAATCTTTATCAACACTTGGATCTGTTAAAGTGTTTTCATGAATTGGAGAAAACACAGAATAAGTTAATAAAGTTTCAAAATAACTAGCTGGTTTTTTTAGTTTAAATTTAATTGTATTATTATTTTCATCAACAATTAAACCTAATTTTGATTTATTTTCTTCAAAAATAGTTGAAAAATCTTTTGTAGTATCAGTTAATGCTGCATACCTAATTTCTTCTGCACCTTCAATAAAACTTTGTCACAAAAAATATGAGTCCGCACTATTAGATGGATCTAAAACATATTTTGCTGTGTTTATAAAGTCATTAACATTAATGTTCCTAATAAGTTTACCTGTGTAATCAGACCAAGTTGCATCACTTCTTAAAATATATGTTCATTCAGTAAAATCTGAATTGTGCTCCCCTATATAAGAATCTTCTTTTGAAAAGTTTTTATTTGTTAATTTAAATAGTTCTCCAAATTCACGTCCATATTCATCAGTTGATAATGGAGTTGCATTTGTATTTGCAAGAACTTTAAAATCATTTATAGTCATTGTTCTTGCAGTAACCCAGTGTAATGGGTTATTTGTGTAATTTAACTTTAATGTATTTTCAGGATCTTTATTTTTTTTACAAGCTACAATATTTGTAACAGGTAATGAAATTAAAGTTACTGACATTAAAGATTTTAATAAAAAATTCATTACTAAAATACCTTTTTCTTTCTTAAAATTTTTACGCTCAAATATCAGAGTCTCTATTAGTTATAGGATTTTTTTCTACTTCAGCTTTTTTAGACTCATATTGTACCCTTAAAGCTTCAATTTCATCTGCTGATAATAATTCTGTTTTATAAACACTATTGAAAAATTTAGCTGAACTGCTTCCAAAAGCAACTCTTGAAAGTCTAAATGGCTCAGTTTTACCAATAGAAAAACTCATTTTTGCACTTCTTCTTATAAATGGCATTACTAAGAAATCTTTATATAAAGTTTGTGCTTCAAGTTTTGCAAAACCTTTATATCTTTCTTCGCCTTCTTTAGTTTTATCGATTTCTAAAACATCATTTGTATAGTTAAATCTTGATTCAAATAATTCTGATATTCCATTTTGCTCAACTATTAACTCTTTATAACGACTTTCATTAGCTGATTTTAATTTTTTATAAGCTTCACTAGCTGAACCGTTACCTTTAATACTTTCAAAACCTTTAAATCCGAATAATTGTTGTTGTCTCATGTATTGTTCATAATCTCCATCAATTTTTAAAGTTGATGAGTATGTCATTGGATCTTGATAGTCTGGACTTCATGAAGAAAAACATAGGTCTGATTGACCGTTTTTTAGCATGTCTGTGTATCCATTTCAATCAACCGCTTGTTTCTCATCGATTCTAATTACTCCAGAAGCTAATTTATTAAACTGAGCAATCATTTCTGATTTATATACTCCAACACTATTTGCAGATGTTGGATCTTTTGCACTAATTAATACGATTTCGCCATCTTTTAAAGCAGCATCTTTTGATTTTATGTCTTTAACTTTATCTAATAATTCTTTAAAGTTAGTTTTAAAAGCGTCAGAGTTTTGATCATCTGATCCTGCTAATAATTTTCTAACAAAATCGCTTCCATCCTGTAAATCAATTTTTTTAACTTCAGAGTTGTCACTCATAGTTACTTTTAAGTCTTTTAAAGCTTCAACTTCATAATCTAAATACGATTTACCTTTAAAGTTAATGAAATCAGAAGGTACATAAGTATTTCTTAATTGAGAAGATATTTTCGCATCTTTTCCATCATAAACTTTTGAATAATATGATGCTCAATCAGTTCTATTTATTCCTGCTTCAATTAATTGTCTTACTTCTTTATACTGTAATGCTCTAGAAGCTCTTAAACCTCTTGTTTTAGCATCACCAGTTCCTGAAACATAATCTGCATCTAAGTAGTTATAAAACATTAATCATGATGATGCATCATCTGGAGAAGATGTGTATTTTACCATTCCGTTTGTTTTTAATGGATCATTTGGATCTCCAACATATTTGTCTCAACCTAATTCATCATTTGGGTTCACGCCAAAAGTATTAATTGTTCCCGCTTCATATAGTTCTCTTGTTTTTGATGAACTTCCTTCTACAAAAACCATTCTAACTCTTTCTAAGTCAGTTTTATCTTTAAAATGATAATTTGGGTTTATATCTAAAATTATAGATGAGTCTTTTTTAAATTCAGTTGGAACAAATTGTCCAGAATAAAATCCTTTTTTAAAGTCATTAACCGTATTAGGATCAGATAAAGTTTCTGATGCAATCGGTGAGAAACAACTGTATGTAAGTAAAGATTCAAAGTATGGAGCAGATTTAGCAAGTCTAAATACAACTTGATTTCCATCAATAGCTTCGATACCTAATTTTTTAGCACTATAGTATTTGTTAAATATCTCATCAAAGTTTGAACCTTTAACAGATGCTTCGTTATATAATTCGTTAGCTCCTTCTATAAATTCTTTTCAAATGTTTATAACTTCAGAAGCATTTTCAGGATTTAAAACATATTTAGCAGTATTAATAAAATCTTCATTTGTAACACTACGTATTAATTTTCCTTTATAATCACTTCAAGTTGCATTGCTTCTTAAAGTATAAGTTCATACTTTATTATCATCAGATTTTTTACCCACATTTACAGAAGCAGCTGAATAGTTTGTATTTGTGAAACTGAATAAATCTCCATAAATTCTACCATATTGGTCTGTTGCAAGCGGACTTGCATTTGTGTTTGCTAAAACAGCATTATCTTCTGCATTAAATGTTTTAGCAGTTAATCATTTTTGTGGGTTAGCCCCAAAAGTTGTAACAACAGTTTTAGCAGGGTCTTTACCTTTTTTACAAGCAACAACACTACTAGTTACAACTGTTGATAACAAACTAATTGACATTAGTGATATTAATAATTTTTTCATTTCTTTTTTCCTCATTCTTTATAATTATTTTTATATATTTTTTTATTTTATGATCAAATATCTGAGTCTCTGTTTGTTGAAGGATTTATTAAGACTTCATTTTTTTTATTTTCATAAATTTTTCTTAATTCTTCAATTTCATCATAAGTTAGTAAATTAGATTTATAAACACTGTTAAAGAATTTAAAAGAACTACTTCCTGCTGCACTTCTTGAAAGTCTAAACGGCTCACCTTTACTTATTGTAAATGTCATTTTCGGACTTCTTCTCATAAAAGCCATGACTACAAAATCTTGATATAAAGATTGTGCTTCAAGTTTTGCAAAACTTTTTATTCTTTCTTCTCCATCTAAATTTTTATCAATATTTAAGACTTCTTTTGTGTAGTTAAATCTTGATTCAAATAATTCTGATTTATTGTTTTGTTCAACAACCACCTCTTTGAATCATTCTTCATTTTTTTGTTTTAAATTTTTATAAGCATCATTTGCTGTAATTGTTTCTGAAGTGTTTATTGAGTTAAAATCTTCAAATTTAAACAATTGTTGTTGTCTCATGTATAAATCAAAATCCCCATCAATTTTTAAAGTTGATAAATAAGTCATTGGATCTTGATAGTCAGGACTTCATGAAGAGAAGTTTATATCTGAATCTCCATTTTTTAGCATGTCACTATAACCGTTTCAATCAACTGCTTGTTTTTCTTCAATTTTAATTACACCCTTAGCTAATTCATTAAATTGTGCTATCATTTCTGATTTATATACTCCAACACTGCTTGCAGATGTTGGATCTTTTGCACTAATTAGTACAATTTCACCATCTTTTAACGCTTCATCTTTTGATTTAATTTCTTTAACTGTATTTAATAATTTTGTAAAACTATTTTTATAAGTATCTGAGTTTTTATCATCTGAATTGGTTAATAATTTTCTAACAAAATCACCTCCATCTTGTAAATCGGTTTCATTTACTTCTTTATTATCATTCATAGTTATTTTCAAATCATTTAAAGCATCAACTTCATATTGTAAAAAGTTTTTACCTTTAAAATTAACAAAATCAGAAGGTACGAATGTATTTCTTAATTGACTAGAAATATTTGTATTTTTTCCATCATAAACTTTTGAATAATAAGTTGCTCAATCGGTTCTGTTAAGTCCTGCTTCAATTAACTTTCTAACTTCTTTATATTGCAATGCTCTAGAGGCTCTTAAACCTCTATTTTTGTTTGTACCTTTTGTATAATCTGAGTCTAAATAGTTATAAAACATTAATCATGATGCCGCGTCATCTGGAGATGTTGTATATTTAACTACACCATCTTTTTTTAAAGTTTCATTTGGATCTCCAACATACTTTTTTCAACCTAATTCATCATTAGAATTTAAATTGAAAGTGTCAAGAGTTCCTGCTTCATATAGTTCTCTTTCTCTTGAAGAACTTCCTTGTGAAAATACCATTCTAACTCTGTCTACATCAGTTTTGTTTTTAAAATGATAATTAGAATTTTTGTCTAAAACTACATATATATCTTGTTTATAATCGGTTGGGACAAATTGTCCAGAATAAAATCCTTTTCTAAAATCAGTTATTAACCTACTATCTTGTAATGCTTCTTCTGGAATTGGTGAAAAACAACTGTATGTTAGTAACGATTCAAAATATGGTGATGATTTTGTAAGATTAAATATAATTTTATTTCCCTCACCAACTTTAATTCCTAATCTATCGTTTTTACTATATTTTTCAAAAATTACATCAAAACTTTCTGAGTTGTTAGTCTTTGCTTCATTGTATAATTCATTCGCTCCAACAATAAACTCTTTTCAAATATTAATAAGTTCTGAAGCATTTTCGGGGTTTAAAACAAATTTAGCTGTATTAATAAAATCTTCAGTTGTAATTGCACGTATAAATTTTCCTTTGTAATTGCTTCAACTAGCTTCGTTTCTCAAAGTGTAAGTTCAAGTTTTATTTTTATTTGAGCTTTCTCCTACATAAGGAGCATTTGCTGAATAATTATTATTTGTAAAACTAAATAAATCTCCATAAATTCTACCATACTCATCTGTTGCTAATGGATTTGCATTAGTATTTGCTAATACATTTATATCCTCAGCACTAAAAGATTTTGAAGTTAATCATTTTTGTGGGTTTGCTTTAAAAGTTGTCACGATTGTTTTTTCAGGGTCTTTATTTTTTTTACATGCAACTACGCTGCTTGTAACAATTGTTGATACCAAACTAATTGACATTAGTGTTGTTAGTAATTTCTTCATATTTATTCCTCTCGTTGTTAATTGTTATATAAAAATTAAAATTATTGACTTCAAATAATAATATCTCTATTTGAAGTAAGATCACTCTCTACTTCACTTCTTCTTTCTTCATATTTTTTTCTCAAATTTTCAATTTCTTCATATGTTAATAAATCTTTTGTGAAATTACTATTAAAATAACTGCTTGAACTGCTTCCAAATGGAGATCTAGACCTTTTAAAAGGCTCGATATGAGATATTGAAAAGCTCATTTTTAAGCTACCCCTCATTAAAGGCATAACAAAGTATTCATCATACAATGTTTTTGCCTCCATTTTTGCAAAGTCACTATATCTTTGATCAAGTGTTTGATTATTATTAGTGTTACTTGAATCAATGCTTTCACCAGCATCAATTTTTAAAATATTTTTAGTATAGTTGTATCGTGATTCAAATAGTGGTGAAATACCTTCATTATTTTCAACAATTACATCTTCAAACTTTTGCTTATTAACATTTTTTAGTGAATTATATGCTTCTGTTGCATTTATACCTTGTAATGTGTCAAAGCTTTTAAAGTTGAAAAGTTGATTTTGTCTTAGATACATATCATAGTCACCATCAAGTTTTAGCGTTGTTAAATATCCCATTGGATCTCTATATCCAGGACTTCAACCAGAAAAAACTAAATCTGATTTTCCGTTTTGAAGCATATCGACATATCCATTTCAATCAGCAGCTTTCACTTCTTTAATTTCTATGAAATTATTTTCGATTTTATTAAATTTTTGAATCATTTCACTTTTGTAAGCACCCACACTTGCAGATGAAGTTGGATCTTCAGCAGATACCAGCAATATTTTTTTATTACTTTTTATAAGTTCGCTTAATGTTTTGTCATTTTCTACGGCTTTTTTAGCTCCATCAATAATTTTTGACATATTTCTGTTAAATGATGTGTCATTTAAGTAATTTGATGCAACTGAACCAGTATTTGCCAATCTTA
Organism: Spiroplasma gladiatoris; assembly: GCF_004379335.1. Lineage (NCBI taxonomy): Bacteria > Bacillati > Mycoplasmatota > Mollicutes > Entomoplasmatales > Spiroplasmataceae > Spiroplasma > Spiroplasma gladiatoris. The sequence goes on from NZ_CP038013.1 coordinate 860,458, forward strand.
AAAAATCGGTTTCATCTACTAAATCACTTTTTTCAACTACTTTATTGTTAACTTTTTGAAATTTCATTTCATTTAAAGCATCTACAACATAATCTCCATACTGTTTTTCGACACTTGTATTTACTAAATCATAAGGTACAAATGTATTCCTTAAATTTTTTGACATTTCAGAATTATTGTCATATATTTTAGAATAATATGTCAATCAATCAGTTCTATTTATACCTGACTCAATTAACTTACGTATTTCTTTGTATTGTAGTGCTCTTGAAGCAATTTTTGCTCTATTTTTACTTTCTGCATCACCAGAGATATAATCTTGATTTAAAAAGTTATAAAACATAACTCATGTCGTTATATCGCCTGGTGAGCTTGTGTATTTAATCATACCATTTGTTTTATTTGGATTATTTGGATCTCCAACATATTTGTCTCAACCTGCTTTATCATTTGAATTCACAGCAAATTCATTAATGGTGTTTGCTTCAAACAATTCTCTACTTTTTGAAGCACTACCATTTACAAAAACTTTTCTAACTCTATTTACATTTGTTTTTTCTGCAAAGTAATAGTTTTTATTTTTGTCTAAAATTAATGATGAATCTTTTGCGAAACTTGTTGGCAAGAAAGGACCAGAATAATAACCTTTTTTATAATCATTATTGATACCCGGATCTTCTAAAACAGCACTATGAATCGGTGAAAATGCACCAAAACATAAAATTGACTCAAAATAAGTTTCTGATTTATTTAGGGTAAATTGTATTTGATTAGCTCCAATTTTTTGGATACCTAGTTTTTTGACTCCATTTTTACCTGTATAGTATTTATTAAATAATTCATCGAAATCAGCACCTTTAACAGAAGCTTCTTTATATAAATCACTAGCTCCATAAATATGTTCATTTCATTGATTAATCAAATCCGAAGTATTTGAAGGATTTAAAACATATTTGGCAGTGTTTATAAAGTCTTCTATTGTGATTATTCCTAAAACATTACCTTTATAATCACTTCAAGTTGCATTATCTCTAAGATTGTACGTTCATTCTTTATAGTTACCATTGTGTTTACCAATATATGGATCATCTTTAGAATAATTTGTATTTGTTAATTTGAATAAATCTCCATAAACTCTGTCATACTCATCAGTAGCCAATGGAGTTGCATTTGTATTTGCTAATACATAGTAATCTTCTGCATTAAAAGTTTTCGCTGTTACTCAATTTTGAGGATTAGCTCCAAATGTTGAAACAACTGTATTTTTAGGGTCTTTATTTTTTTTACAAGCAACAACAATACTAGTTGTTGATGTTGATAGTATACTCATCATCATTAATGATGTTAATAATTTTTTCATCACTACTCCTTAATTAATAATTATTTTATCTTTTTAATTTTTGATTGATATTCTTTAGCTTCTCTATTGTTTAAATAAACAAAATGATCTTTTGATAATTCAATAAACCTTGGCAAATCAAATATATAGTCATGATGTTCTTTTTCAGGATCGTACACAAAACTTATAGTTTCTCTAGCTAAAGATGGTTCAGGTTGAGGTATAGCAGACAATAAAGATTTTGTATAAGGATGAATTGGATTTTTAAATAATTCATCTGCTTCTGCTAATTCTACAATTTGCCCATGATATATAACAGCAATTCTATCGGTTATAAACCTAACTACACTTAGGTCATGAGCAACAAATATAAATGTTATTTCAAGTTCTTTTTGAAACTTTTTAAATAAATTTAACACTTGAGCTCTAATTGAAACGTCAAGAGCCGATATCGGTTCATCTGCAATAATTACTTTAGGTTTTAAAATTAAAGATCTTGCAATTCCAATTCTTTGTCTTTGACCACCTGAAAATTCATGAGGATATCTTGAAAGATGTTCTGGAAGCAATCCTACAGAATTTAATACTTTTAAAATTAAATATTTCTTTACATCTTTTGCTTTAACATCCTTAATGTTATCAATTTTGTTTTGGTTATTTGAATTATAGTAATCCATATACTCTTTTTTGGCTTCATCAGATTTATATAGATCAGGATAATTGATAAGACCTTCTCCAATTATTTCTTCAACAGACATTCTGTCATTTAAAGAAGAACTTGGATCTTGAAAAATCATTTGAATATTTCTTCTGTTTTCTTTTTTTGTTTGATAACTTGATTGTTTATTTATGTAAGATTTTTTAACCAGTTTGTCAATAGAAGGTAGTTCTAAAAACTCTATAAATTGTTTTATATTTTTTTGCTCATCTTCAACTATTTCTATTGATAAGTTTTTTCAAGTATAAAACTTTTGCACCATTTCTTCATCTTTAACAACATCTTTTATAATAATCTTTTTGATATACATGGCCTCTTTAAATAAGTTATTTATTTCATTTTCAGTTAAATTTTTTTTAGTAAAAACTTTATTTTTTAAATCATTTTCAAAATCAGTGTTCAATAGTTTGTTAGCTAAAGCCTCTAACTTATTTCAATTAATAGTTTCGTTCTTAAATTCTTTTAAAATTTTAAAACATTCATTAATTTTGATATTTGATTTTGATCAAAAATCTCTTAAATATTCTTCTAATAATTTTTTTTCTTTTACACTGTTTTGATCTGAACTATTAGATATTTTAATTAACTGATTTTTACACTCTTCTAAGAATCATTTTCTTGAAACATAAACTTTTTTATAATACTTAGGTAACTGATTATTTTTAATTTTTTCAGGCGCAGTTAATAAAGTGTTTTCTTTTTGAATACTCTTAACAAAGTCTATTTTTTCTAATAAATCATTGTTTTTTGTAACAACATCATCTAACTCTATAAACAATTTTTTAAAAATATCACTTACTTTATAAGTTTTTTGTAAGTCTTTTTTTGAATCATTTAAAAGTTTATTTGTTGATAAATATATAGATTCTAATATTGATTTTAATTCACTGATTAATAAGTTGACTTGTTTTTGCTTTTTAATTATTGATTGTTCTAATTCTAATGGAATTTCTTTCACTTGATTACTAATGTTATTAACAAATCTCATAATTCGTTCTTGTTTTACAATGACTTCATTAATAATTATTAAACAATACTTATACATATCAGAAATGAATCTAATTTTATCAACTTGTAAATCTTTAATAAGTTTTTCTTTAATGATAGTTTGTGTTTGTTTATTTTTTTGTAATTCTTTTTTCAAATCAACAACAAGTGCTTTTAAGAACTTTGTTACTGAAAATATTTTTCTTTCAAAACTATTAAGTTTTAAAGAGATTGAACTATTTAATTTATGTAAACTAGAGCTTTTACCGGCAACAATAACATCTTCCATGTAAATTGTTCCGTCACTTAAACTTTGAACCCCAACAACACCTCTCGCAAGAGTAGTTTTACCTGATCCTGATTCTCCTACAAGTCCAAAAATTTCTCCTTTTTGAATATCAATTGTTGTTTCTTTTACAGCTTTAAGTTTTTTACCTTTATCCCTAAAAATTATACTAACGTCTCTTATTTTTAGAAAAGCATTGTTTCTTTTTGAATTTGTCATAGTCTTATCTTTCTATTAATCTTCTATTTTACTTCTTAAATCTTTTAACATTTCAGGTTTATTAGTTTTTGGAGCTCTTTGATCTAATAATCAAGTTTTTGCATAGTGTGTTTCACTAACCTTAAACATTGGAGGTTCATAAATTTTATCAACTTCTAGCGAATACTCACTTCTTAATGAGAACGCATCTCCTTCAATTTTTTTAAATAATGAGGGTGGTGCTCCTTTTATAGAAAAAAGTTCTTTACCTTTTTCTCCTAATTGTGGCAATGCCGATAAAAGTGATCACGTATAAGGATGCTTTGGATCATGAAATATTTCATCTGTTAGGCCATATTCAATAATTTGTCCTGCATACATTACAGCAACTCTATCTGCCAATTTAGCAACAACTCCTAAATCGTGAGTAATAAATACAACAGTAAATTTATATTCTCTTTGTAATTCTTTTATTAAATCTAATATTTGCGCTTGAATCGTTACATCTAATGCGGTCGTTGGTTCGTCGCAAATTAAAATTTTTGGTTGTGAAGCTAAAGCTATTGCTATAACAACACGTTGTCTCATTCCTCCAGAGTATTGTCCTGGAATATTTTTATATCTTTTTTTTGCATCTTTTATTCCAACTTTTTCCAATAATTTAATAGCTTCTTCTTTAGCTTTCTTCTTTGAAAATTTTAGTTTTTTTCTTAAAACTTCAGATATTTGAAATCCTACTGATAATAGAGGGTTTAAAGAAGTCATTGGATCTTGAAAAATAGTTGAGATTGTTTTTCCTCTAAGATTTCTTAAAGATTTTATTGCTTTTAATTTATTAATTATTTTTAATCCTTTTATATCTTTGTATCTACTAATAATCTGATTAAACTCTTCTTTATCTATAACAGACTTAGTCATTAAATTTATAATAAACTTTTCAATCATAATTTCAATTTCAAAATTATAGTAATTAGAGTTAAAAATGTCTAAAAAGTTATATATTTTTTTATTAAACAATTCATTTGTAGATGCGTCTTTAAGATTGTTATATTCTTCTAAAAGCTTATTTAATAAATCAAATCAATATTCTTTTGAAATATCTTTTAAAAATAATTGTTCATAAAAATCAGGCATTGCGCTCTCTAAATATAATTTATTTCTATTAATAAAATGATCATTATTACTTTTCTTTATTAAATTACCAATTAAATTAATTTTATAAGATAACATTAAAACTTTATGGAATTTATTATTAGATATTTTTTTTGCGTCAACTGAAGATACAATTCTTTTAAAGAAATTAATAGTATCACCAATAAGAATTTTATCAATCAGATTAAGTCCTCTTATTTTTCTTTTATTTACTTCTAAATTAAATATTTTTTCCTCATATTTATCATTTACTTCGTTTCAGTATTTAACATCTGTTGCACATTTTTTTTCATTTTTATAACTTTTTAGCTTTGAGTTTAAAAAAGAAATCTTAATATTAGTTGAATTATTAGAACTAAATTCGTCATTTTTGTTTTTTAATCCTTCAATTTTATTTTCTAATTTTAATATTTGATCATTAATATTGTCAATATTTAAAGAACTCAATTTTTTGATTTGTTTTTTAACTTGATTAATTTCATTTTTAGTATTTTTTACAATTGATTTAATGGTGTACTTATCTGCAATATCTTTTTGCAAAGATACTAAGTCAACTTGTTCTTTGAAATAGTTATTTTCTTTATTAAGATCACTTGGGTAATAAATAATAGATCCTTCACTTATAAATCCATTACTTTCTAACATTCCTGTAAATGTTTTTGTAACAACTGATTTTCCACTACCTGATTCACCAACAATAGCTAATATTTCTTGATCATAAATATCTAAAGATACATTTCTAATTGCTGTTAAAAATTTTTGTCTAACTTGAAATTTAACCTCAATATTGTTTAAAGCTAATATTTTTTTATTCATAATTTTATTCCTATCTATGTAACTTTGGATCTAGTGAATCAGCAAATATTTTCCCAGTTATGAAAAATAATAATGATATTCCCCCAATAAATGATATTGGAATTATTATTAAGTGTGGATAAACTTGTCATGCAGTATCTGCAATAACTTCATTTAAAATTGATCCAAGTGAAGCTTCTGTAATACTATTAGTTACAAAACCAAAGTTGTAATAAGCTAATAATGAATCTAAAGCAATGGCATTAGGAACAGCAAAAGAAGCTGTTTGAATTACTATTGGTAATATTTTAGGAAGAATGTTTTTTAGCATTATTCTAAATCCTTTTGTACCTAAAATTTTTGATGCTACATTGTATTCAGCATTTCTAACAAGAATTGTTTGAACTCTAATAACAGATGCTATTCCTATTCAACTTGTTATTGATATTGCGCCGATTAAAATACCTATTTTAGCTTCACCGCCAAACAAGAATATTACTAGCAATCAAAGTATTAAAGATGGAATTAATGAAAGAAATCTTACAAACTCAATAAAAAATAAATCTAATCTTGAGTAATAACCTCAAATTAATCCTATGATTATACCTACTGAAATTTGTACAATAGAAATTATTACTGTAAATACCAATGTAGAACGTGAGCCAATTCACATTTTATTTCAAAGATCTTCTCCTCTTAAACCAAGCCCGAATCAGTGTTCAGAATTTGGTTTTGCAGGTAACTTATCTGGTCTATCCAAAGGAACTGGAGATTCACCTCTAGCGATTGTGATAGCCATTATAATGAATATAATTAAAACCAATAATGTAAGTAAAAAGACTTTACTACTGAAAACTCTTTTCATAACAGATTTTCAATAACTATATGGTTTTGTTTCAATAGATTCAACTCTTTTATTGTCTTCATCTTTTGAAAAAACAAATAAAGAGGCATCAACATTATTTTTATTAAAATTTTGTTTAATATATTTAAATTTCATAATACTCCTTTACTAATTATTTTTTAGTTAATTTCACTCTTGGGTCTAAAACAACCAATAAAATATCTCCAAGCAATGAAGAAAATACTCCAACTCCAGCTGATAAAGTTATATAACCCAAAACAACAAATATATCACTTGAGCTCACACCATTTAATATAAATTTACTCATTCCAGGCGCAGCTCAAAATCTTTCTACAAGAATACTTGATCCGAATAATGATAATATTAATGCCGCTGGAACTAGTCTAACAATACGGATTCCAGCATTTCTAAAGATATGTACATAGAATATATAAGCCGAACTAAGACCTTTTGAAACTGCAAATTTTGTATAATCAGAGGTCATTTCATCAATTACATATCTTCTTGTTTCAATAACAATTGAAGGAATAATTAATAAAACTACTCCGAAAATAGCCATTAGATTAGTAACTTCACTTTCACCTCATATACCACCAGAACCTAAATATTTTAAAGATATCAATCAGAATATTGATATTAATATTGTTGCTGGTGTAGATATTAAGATTAAAAACAATCATGTTATTACATTGTCTACAGGTTTTTCTTTATTTTTAGAAGCAATAATACCAAGCGGTACTCCTAACACATAAGAAATTAAAACTGCTGAGAATCCAATAGTAAATGAAATTGGTATAGCTTCTTTAAAAGAATCCATAACAGGATAGTTAATTATTCCATTAGATTTATTCATAATTAAACCTAATCAAAATCATTTTCTAACGGGTTCATCTCAAACAATTCCCATGTGACTTACCTTAAGAGGTACTGTTATGTCTTTAGGTATGAAAAATGTAATATTTCTTCAAAAATATAGTATCTGTTTAATCATAGATCCATATATTCCTAAAGCTATTTTTTGATTTTTAACTCATTCATCTCACTCTGGGCCATCCAAAGGTATTGGTGGTTTTGAATAGTTAAAATCGTTCATAATAGCAGAGTCTTTAAGAGTTGATACCATTAACACATAAACTACTGCTAAGGCTAAGTATAAAGTTAAAAATGAATATGCTATTCTTTTTATCGAATAAGTAAGCAAGGGAGTTTTTTTAAAAAATTCCCTGTTAATATTTCTGAATTTTTGAAATGAGTATTTTATCTTTTCAAAAAACGCTGATTTACTATCAGAATTATTTAATTTACTTTCAATATTTTCAATCATTTCATCTAGATTATTTATGTTTTTAATTTCTAGATTAGTTTCTTCATTTAATTTAAAAACGTCTTTTTTCATAATTTTTTCTTTCTAATTTGATTTTTTAGTATCTTTTAAAATTACAATATAATTTTATCTTTTAATTGAATAAACTTAATTCAAATTTAAATAATTGTAATTTAATTAATAAGTTTAAACTTTTAGTTATGATGGTATTTAAACAAATAAAACTCCTACTTATGAACATCACAAGTAGGAGTTTTATTTTATTAAATCTAATAAAAAATAACTGTCCTATTTATAAATGTTTATTAAGAAAAGAATTTATGCAAAACAAAATATTAATGTGTTTAACATTATTTTCCATAAAAGGTTTGGTTTTTGTACTTAAAAACATTATAATTCCTCCACAACATTATTATTTTAACAAAAAAAATTGTTAATTTAATACTTTTTTAAAGTTTTTTTATTGTATTTATATGAATAACAAGCGATTATGTCACAAACAATTAACAAGCAATTATGTCACAAGCAAAATATACTTGAAGTCATTATAATGAAACAAATTAAATTAGTGGTTATAAAAGGTTTATCTAATAAATTACATGATATAAACACAAGTGCAGAAACACTTGGTTGATCAAAAAGATACACATATAGAAAATTAAAAGAGTACAAAAAAATTTGACCAAAAGCATTTATTCATAAAAACACTGGGAAAACGCCAAAAAATAAAATAGATCATGATAATAAAGAAAAAATAATTAGTCTTTATAAATTAAAATATTATGATTTTAGCATGTTAGATTATTGAGAAAATTGTTGAAAAGATAAAATAAGCTATTCTTCATTAAGAAATATAACGAAAGAAAATAATGAGTTAGTTTTTAGTATGCATAGAAAAACTAAAAAAGAAATTAGATTAAGAACAAAGCGTTTAAAAAATGATTTAGAATCATTAGTTATAATTAAAAATAAAATTCCATTATTAAAACACCCTCACCCAACCCAAAAAAGAGAAACAAACTTTGGAGCAATTTTTGAAGCAGAACTTCAAATCACGAGTGAATTAAAGGAGTAAAAAGTCATTTACACATTGTAATTAATAATCGAAATGTATTTAGCTCTAAAATAAATAGAGACTCTGAAAGGTATTCAGAGTCTCGTTCTTAATTGCAATTTATTTTTCATTCTTTAAAAGTATCAACAAAAACTACCTCTATACCACAAGAAAAAGTTTTGGTTGAGAGAACTCTTGGTACCCTTCAAAGAAGATGTCCTCAAAGAATTCGAATTAAAAATATTAAAACAATTGAAGAGTTGAAAGCTTATTTACCTACATTGATCAAAGAATATAATAAAAATATTCAACTCCTAATAATAATTGTAAATCGGTTGTAAGAAAATTCACAGAAAATCCAAATATTGTATTTCATACAAAACCACAAGGATTGTGAATAAAGGTTCAAGTATTGATTATGATAATAAAAAATGGTTTGTTTGTTTAGGATATGACCGCTGTATTTAAATCCAAAAACAAAAATTATGATTATGAAAACTCAAGATAATAAATATTATACTTCAATTGGTAATGATGTATATAATTTAATAGAAATAGATGACAATAGACTTCACGGTAATAAATATACAATTAAAAAAGAAAAACTAGAGTCTATTAAACCATCAAAAATCGAAAGTCCATGAAAATATAGTAATTGATACTTCTTTAATAAGAAAAGAATAAATACAAGAAGCATATATTAATATATTGTTTTTTGTGACATAATCGCTTACAATCAACATACTTTTTTAAAGTTTTTTATTGTATTCTTAAATAAAAGTAAGTAAATAATTTATAATTAATGAGAGGTAATTATGAGCAAAAAAAATGGAGTAAGACAACAGCTAAAAGATCTTAGTAAAAAAAGAAAAGAAAGTTTCAATGATCAAGTAAATGACGCTATTAATGAAATTAAAAGTGGTGGAATAGAAAGAGAAATTGAATACTTAGATGCAAAAAAACTTCGCTGATATGACTATTTAACATTGTTTTTCGCTTATTTAATAGTACTTGGAATTAGTTTTTTAATTGGAATATATGCTTTTAAAGATATTGTTAAAACAGAATATATTTGCACAGCAATATCTTTAATGGGGTTTTTTATATGATTAATAATGGGTTATATTAGAAATAGAAATACTGCAAGGTACTTTAATGATGCTAGAAGAAGATATGATTCAACAGTAACTCCTGAAGAAGGACATAATAGAAGAATAGCAAAAATTATTTTTTTATTTTCAATTTTAATGCTTATAACTTGCGTAGTTATGTTAATAGTTTGAAATGCATAAATTAAATTTTATTTATTTATAAACTTACTTGAAAAAACAGACAATATTCAGTATACAAAAATTACTGAAAAGTTAATTAAATATGTTTGGTTTGATTCTGTGTTAGTTATTGAAAAATAATTCAAAGTAAATGAAACAACAAATAAAATTACTGGAATAATAATATTAAATATTAAATTTAAAATATTGAATGTTCTATGTTCGAATAATTCTAATATACTTGAAAAAATATAACTCAATAACATGGCAGATAAAATTATATAAACCAAATAACACAAAAATGTTATTAAATCAGACTCGTATCAATCGTTTGAGCTTTTCATAATTGGTGAAAAAATTACATTTAAAAACATGTCTAAAAAAATTATGAAGATAAAAGCAAAATAAGTAATCAATTGTGGTCAAAATATTTTAATGTGATGTTTTTTTGAATTATAAATTAAGTTAATTATATAAAATAATGACGATATAAAAAATACACTTAAAGAAAATGACGCATAAAAATATCGGTTTAAAGTAACGTTTAAACTATATAGTCCAAATCCAATTGCTGCAAATAAAAATAATGATAAAAAAAATGCTGGATATAAAAAATATGAAAATCTCATTACATATAAACTTGTAACTTTTCATTTGTTAACAACATATTCTTCACAATGAGTATCACGATTAAATAAAGTCATATAAAAACTTATAACTATTCAGCTATTTTTGTTGTAATATTCATTTACTCTTCTAAGCTCAAATAAGTTTTCACTTTTTTTATAACCTAAACGATCTTTTTCTTTGTTATAAATTGTTCTAATACTTTCACTTATTAAATTACATGATTGAATTAAATCGCTATAATCATGTTCTGATAATAAACGACTAGTTAATTCGTCTAACAATAAGTTTAAATAAACCGGTCGATATTTTATATTTGCATAATATTTAACAAAATATTTGATTTTGTTCAAATCTTTTTCTTCAATACTATTTTTTAAATTATTAATATAATCTAAAACACTTTCAAATTCAAATAAAATATTATTTCTTAGATTTTTTTTATAATCTGATAAGTTTTTAATATTATAAAACAAGATTGTTTTTACAGCTCCATAAACAATTGTAAAAATTGATCCTAAAATAATTAATTTAAAAGGAGAAAAAATTTCATAGACTGTACTATTTGTATTTTTACTATTATCAATTCAAGCACTGTAGATGTAATACAAAAAAGTCATCAATGTTATAAAAACTATTTCATAAATTATTTTTTTCATAAATTATTCCTTTGCTAATTATTATTATAAATAAAAACACATAATAATGTAAAAATTTTATTATATATAAAGGTAAATCAAATTTTTTAATATTTTTAAAAAAATTTTTTAAAATAATAGTATTAATACTAATATTAACTTGCTCACATTTTATTAGAGTTATTATAAAATGATATGATAAAATTAATTTTGGAGGAATAAAATATGAGAGAAGCTTCTTATACACTTTCAATAATTGCAACGGTTATTTTTAGTATTTTTATAATACCTTTAGCATGAACAATTCCGATGACAATCATAACTAAAAATACTATTAATGATGGAAAAGAACATATTGCATTAGGAATATGTCACATATTATTTATGCCTTTAGTAGGAATAATATCAGGTATTTTGTTGTTATTACAAGAAAATAAGACTGATTAATTTTTTAAAATTGAATAAAAAAACAAAAAATTTAATTTTAAATAAATATAATTCTCTAAGTATACATTATGTTAAAAAAAACATAAAATTATACAAGGAGAATTTTTTATATGGCAAGTTTAAAAGAAAATAAGTCAAATATTCTAGATTTTAATACTAAAAGAAAGAATTAATAAATAAGTACTTTTTCAAAATTTATCTTTTAGAGATTTACCAAAAACTTACAATATATCATATTCAACAGTTAGAAGAATGTATTTAAATTGAAAAGTTTATAGTGATAAATCACTTATTTTGAAAAATGGAAAACATAACAAACATAATGAAAAAATTAGAACTAATTTAAAAGATTCAAAGGATAAGAAAATCACTGAAATAAACAAAAAACTAAAATGATTAGAAATGGAAAATGAGTTTTTAAAAAAATTAAATGAACTAATCGAAAACTCAGAAAAAAAATAAATAATTATTATAAAACAATAGATAAATATAAAAATAAATATTCAATTTTTGCTTTATGTAAATTATTAAATATAACTAGAGCTAGTTATTATAGCTAATTTAAAAAAATAAGCCAGAATATGACTTAAAATTAGATATGAATTTAGTTTATAAAATAAAAGATATTTTTATGAAAAAAATGGAATTTATTGAGCGCCAATAATAAAAATAATTTTTAATAATAAAGGCATTATGGTAATTAAACCAAAATACTTAGAATTATGAAAATGTACAGAAAACCAAAAGAAGTTAAAAATATAACATATGGCTACAATCAAGTTAACAGAAATTGATCTTTGTATTAAAAAAATGAGTTATGAGTTACATATATACCGTTTGACAAAAATTTTTGCATATTTAAGTGTTATAAAAGATGCAAATACTGGCTTTATAGTTGGTCATAAAGTATCTTTGTAAAACGATATAGATATTTATGAAAAATCACTAGAGAGAGCTTCGCTACATAGAAAAGATATATCTAAAAAACTTATTTTTCATTCTGATAATAGAATACAGTATACATAGATATTTGCAAGACGATATGCTAAAAAAATAACATGATAATATCATTATCTAGACCTGGTAACTCTATTGATAATGCAATGTGTGAAACTTTTTTCTCTTCATTAAAGGAAGAATGAAAAACTAAATTAAAACAAAATAGTTTTATCAATCTAAAAAAGGTAATAAATAATTATGTAGAGTTTTATAACTATACAAGAATAATGATTAAACATAATGGACCTCCGGCATATGTTTATATCGGTTTTATTCCACATAAAAAAATACTTCAAATAATTTTGAAGTATTCTTATAAAAAAACATTTTGTATACTTGAAAAAGTATATTTACCATTTAATGTTTTATTAAATATTCACACATTTTATTTTACAAGCATTGGTCTTATATCTGAAATTTCAAATTCTTGTTCATTTGAAAATTCAATTCTATTAAAGTTTTTCACAAAGAATCTTGAGCTAAATACAGTTTTATAATCATCTGCAAACAATTCTATTGATGAAGAATCAATAAAAATTTCTACAACTTGAGATTTTTGTTTTACTTTACGTACAGCATATCTTGGTGTTTCATAATCTCAATCAACTTTTTCACCTTGATTAGTTCTATCCATCATAATTTCTTCTTCATTAAATTGAACCTCTAAATATTCATTATTATCATTTAATATTTTAAAACTTGTATTACCAACTAATTCAAATTTTAAATGTTTTGCCTTTGAAACTTGAATTAAACTAGTTTTTTTAGTTACAGTGTTAGTTAATACTTGATCACAAAAGTCACTAAATGGTTTTTGAGTCAATTGTTCTCCATCAAATCCTAGTTCTCTTGGAATTGTTAACATTGAATGTCATGAATAACGATCAGTTGGATATTGAACATCAACACAACCAAATCATCCATAACATAATAATGAATTATCTTTTCAATAAGTTTGAGGAGCGTAATAGTCATATCCATAGTCCATTTGCATTAATGGAAATTTTTCATGCAATTCATTTGAGTCAAAATCAATTTTATCAAGTAAAGTATAAACAACATTTCTTGAATTGTTTAATTCATATTTATTACTGTCATTAAAATAACCTTCTGCAGAAATGAAGAATAAATATTTTCCATCAAGTTTATCTAAGTTAGGACATTCTCACATATATCCATATGTGTTTCCTTTGATACTTGGTCTTAAAATTGTTTTAAATTCAAACTTATCAAAATCATGCATTTCATAAACTGCTAAACCACCAAGTTCATCTTCTTTACATTGAACTCCAAAAATCATATATTTACGATGATTGTGTTCAAATATTTTTGGATCTCTTGCATGAGGAGTAAATTTTGTTTCGTCTCATTCAACAGCTACTTTTTTGTTAATTACTTTTCCATCAACAAAATCAGCTACTAATTGAAGTTCTTCCGACATATTTCCTTTTCCATCTTCCATATTACCAGTGTAATAAATTTTTACTTGATCTCCAAAGTCATATGCACTTCCTGAAAATGCTCCATATTCTTCTTTTTCATGATCAGGAGTAACTGAAACTCCATGGTCTTGATAAGTTATAAAATCTTTTGTTGTTAAATATCTTCAGTGTTTAAAACCATGAAATGGTTCAATTGGAGTTCATTGATAATGAATGTGATGAACTCCATCTTTAAATAATAATGCATTTGGGTCATTTAATAACCCATTTGGTGGGGCAATGTGATAAGTAGGTCTGAAATAAACATCTTCTTCTACTAATTTGTTTGCTTGGTCATAATATTTTTGATCAATTTGATCATGTTTTTTTCATTTAATTTCTTCTATTCTTTTCATAATAACACCTCTTTAATTACTTTCTTTCACTTTTTTTGGTTTTTCTTTTTTTTGTTTTTCATTTATTAAATTCTCTGCTCCAGGAATTGGTGAAAAATCTCTTTCTAATACTGATTTAGTTAAGTTTTTGAAATATTTCACTCTAGATAATAAAATAGTTGCCGCAAACGTTGTTGCAAATGTTGCAATTATTGCAACTGCCATTCATAAGAATCCAGTTCCAGGTCAAGTTGTTATTCCAAAGTCTTTATACAAAGGGTCTGACGCGTTAGTAATAACACTTAAAAATACTAATAATGAACATGGCCCCATTGTTGTAAGAACTCCTGAAGCTGTTGTGATAATTACTCCAACAGTTGTTCCAATACTTGTTGCAATAACCGGGAATAAAAATCTTAATGCTACTCCAAATAATGCAGGTTCAGTAGAACCTCCAACAAATGCTATTAAATAAGAAGGAACTGCTGTTTTTTGTAGTTCTTTATTTTTTTTGTTCATAATTGCAAAAGCAAGAACACTTGTTGCAACTGCAATATTTAATTGTGTAAACATAGGATTAATTGAAGTTGCTCCATATGTCATAAATTGTTGTAAAGCAACAACAACAAATATTTGAATAAATCCAGTTACAACTAATCATGGTAAAGTTATAGCAAATAATGGATTAAAAATAAACTTAGCTATTTCATGGGTTGTTGCCCATAAAAGTGCGATATTCATTCCATAAGTTATTAACATTCCAATTGGCGCTAACAATAACATTCCTACAAAGAATGCTGCAATAGTTACAAATGGTAAACCAAACAACTCTTTTACAACACCGTATTTGATTTTTCTTACCAATCTTTCTAAATAAACTGCCATAAATCCAATTAAAACCAAAGGAAGAATTTGACCTTGATAAGATATTTTTCAAGGATAACCGCTTGATAAATTAGAGAAGCTTCAACTTTTTACTCCTTCACCTTCTCAAGTACCATCTGAACCTCAGTCAAATAATCCTTTTCCTGAACCCATAAAGTCATTTGTACTTGCTAAATCTTTAAAACATAAAGCAACTCCAATGGCTATACCGATTGCTTGACTTCCTCTCATTAATTTAAATATTGATCAAGGTATTAAAACACTAAAAGCAAGTTGTAAAGCATTTTGTAAAGATAAAAACATTTTTCCAATTGTATTTGTAATATCACTTAAATCTTTTAATGCTTTATCATCAACTTTTATTCCATTAAAAATATTTTGTATAGTAGAAACAATTGATAATGTTATTAAAAATGGGATGATTGGTTTTACAAGTACCCCAATTCCATCAGTTAATGATTTGAAAAAACCTTTTTTTATAGTTAAATTTACATCAAATAAATTAGGAACATTCTTTAAAGAAACTCCTAATGTTTCTAAAAAATCTTTATTAAAATCTTCAATTTTTTGTTTTACAATAAATTGAACTAAATTATCTTTTAAAACAACACCACTAACAAGCTCGTTTTCTTTTAATTTATCAAGCTCCAATTTACTAACATCTTTTAATTTAACTCTTATCCTAGTAGAACAATGACTAACATTTTCGATGTTTTCTGCTCTACCTAATATTTCTGTAATTAATTTTACATTAGGATCAATATCCTTATTTTTAGCAAAAATCTTCATTTTATTCCTTTCTTAAATAGATTAATTATTTTTCCAAAATAATTTTTTTTTAGAAAAAATTTCTATTTTAATAATTAAACCACTTTTTTAATTCGAAAAATAAAAAAAATAAAAAAATAAGCATTAGTTGCTTATTCAAAATTGATATACACCGTCATCTACTTTTTTATAGTCACCATCCAGAGCGTACATTACACCTGTTAAGAAATCTATCAGACGTTTTTTTTCTTCTTTTTGAATTATTGTTAAATTAACAGTCACTCTTTTAAATCTAATCAAACAATCAACTATTGCTTTAGTATCTTTGTAAGATTCTGGCTTAAAATGATTTACATGTGCTTCATCAAATTCAGTATTATCTCTATTTTTTTCAAGTTCTAAAGGCTGAGCTTTTTCGTTGACTATATCTCTATATTGTTGAGAGTTTTGGTTTTGTTGAGGAACTTGCTGTTTTAAATTTTGAATTTCTTGAACTTTTTTGCTATCAACAATTACTTCTTGAAATTTCTTTTTAAAAATGGCCATTTTCTATCATTTCTTTCTTAGGAACGGTGGAAAATCACCGTCTTCATCATCGACTGTGTCTTCAATTTTTCTTGCTATTTTTGGGTTTTGATCAAATTCACTAGCATTTTTTAAATTATCCATTCTTTGACCAACATTTTTTAATTCTTCATCTGCTATGTTAGATTGTTGTTGAACATAACTTGATTTTCTTTCTTGATCTTGATTTAAAAAATTAGATCTTCTTTCATGAGCGGGTTGAATATAATTTTCATTAATTTTATTTACTTCTAAATTACTTTCTTTAACTTTTTGTTCACTCGATTGCTTAGAACCATCAACTTCAATATTTGGAGCTACATAATCTGTGTCAAAACCAGTCGCAATAACTGTAACAATCAATTCATCATTTAAGTGTTCATTAATAGCAATACCAAAGATTAAGTTAATGTCTTGTCCACTAGCTTGCTTAATAATATCTGCTGCATCTTCTGCATCATTTAAAGATAATCCAGTTCCACCAGTTACGTTAACAATTGCATCTTTTGCCCCTCTTATTGAAGTTTCAAGCAACGCACTAGTAATAGCCTTATTAGCAGCTTCAATAGCTTTATCAGGACCAGAACCAATTCCTATTCCGAATAAAGCATTACCTTTACCTTTCATAATTGTTCTTACATCAGCAAAGTCCAAGTTAATTATTGCAGGAACCGCAATTAAATCAGTAATTGTTTGAACACCTTGTTTCAGAATGTTATCGGCTTCTCTGAAAGAATCTTTAACAGGAATTCCTCCAATAATATCTAATAAACGATCATTAGAAATAACTATTACTGAATCTACATATTTTTTTAATTCGCTTATACCTTGGATTGCATAGCTATTTCTCATTTTTCCTTCAAATCTAAATGGTTTAGTCACAATTGCAATAACAAGAGCTCCAGTTTCCATAGCCATTCTTGCTATTTCAGGTGCAGCACCAGTTCCAGTTCCTCCACCCATTCCAGAAGCAACAAAAATTAAGTCTGCATCTTTTAAAGCTTCTTTAATTTCATTTTCTGATTCTATTGCAGCTTTTTTTCCAACCTCAGGGTTGGCTCCAGCCCCAAGACCTTTTGAAATATTAGCTCCTAAAATTATTTTGTTTTCTGCACTACTTGCAGTTAAAACTTGTGCATCTGTGTTTGCGACAATAAACTCAACACCTTGAACATTATCTTCTATCATTCTATTAACAGCGTTACATCCACCACCACCAACACCAATCACCTTAATGTTTGCAGCATCTTTTACAAAATTACTTGACATACAACTTCCTCCTTAAATTCTTTATCTACTTGTTTGCTTTTTTATAATACCATTTTGATTTGTTAAATTATTAATATTTTGATGATTTTGTTGATTATTTAAACCGTTTTGATTTTGATAAATTGGATTAGCAACGTATCTTTGATTGTTTATTATTGGTTGATTAAATCTTTGATTTAAAATTGGATTTAATAAACTTTGGTTTGTTGGTACTTGATTGTTTAAACTATTTTTATTGTTTAAATCTTGTCTATTTAAATTGTATTGATTTTTATCTATTTCTACAAGACTTGTTTTAAATATTTTAGAAACTTTATTTGCATAATGACAAGTTTTTATAGCGCCACATAAAGATGTAGATCAAATTTGATTTGCACCAGTTACTAAAGAATAATAAATAAATACTTTATTTTTAAACTTACTTCTTGTAATTATTTTTTCAATTCCAGAAAGTTCAGTTATTTTTCCATTAAAATAAATTTTAAAATCTTTTTCCACTTTTGAAAACTCTTTATTAATATCTAAATCAACTAAATCAATAATGTAAAATATTTCTTCTAAAATTAATTGCTTTAATAATTTTGCATTGATCTCAATTGTTTTTTTCTCAGTATTTACATATTTTCGATAAATTATTTCACCATCACTTTTATTAGATCCAAAATTAAGCATTTTAAATAAATACATTTCTACAACTTTATTTTTAGCATTAATTTTTTGAGCAATGTTGCTAATGATTTGATTGATTCCAACTTGTCTTGAAACCCTTTTTATTAAAGTTTCTCTTGTAAAAAAAGAAATGTCTAAACTATTTGTGTTTCAATCAACAACAACTGCTGGCTCTTTAAAATGTATTTCATCAATACATTGTTTTGCTAAGACATATGTTTGAAAATATCTTGTTAAAATATTTTTTCCAGCAAATCTAACTACTTGTTCATGTGAATCATAAACTTCTTTTGTAATTGTATAAACTTTAGCCATCATAGAAATACTTGAAGCAACAAAACCAGGTTTTATATTTGCTCTTCTTTCTTTATTATTAATTAAGAATTCATAAGGTCTAACATTTATAACTTTTGTAAATTCATTTTCATTAATTGATTTTGCATCAATATATAAACTTTTTATATCTTCACTAGTTACTATACTTCTTTCGTTTTTGATAAATTTGTATGGTGATGCATTTGCAATTTTTAAGGTTTTAACAGGATAAATAATTCCAACATTAATAATTTTTTGATTAAAGGTGTTTTCATAATTTTTAATAGCTTTTACTAATTTTAATTTTGCACTACTAATATCAAGCACAACATCATTATCATCTAATCAATTACCTTTAAAACGCTCTTTAAATATAATTTTTAGACCAAGGTGTTCACGATATTTTCCAACAACAAAACGAATATCTTTTTTTGTTATTTCTAAAAATGCATAAACTTCGTCTTTCATATTATCCCACCTTTTTTATTGCTCATAATTTTGCACTATGTGCTCTTCTATTTAAATTTAACTCTTCATTACTAGGTTTAATTGGTTTTTTAACAAGTAGTTCAAACTCTTTTTGAGTAACTAATCCTTGTACTGGTAATTTAGCTAAAAATTTATCCTTTTCATCTGTAGTTTTAGCTTTAAAAATATCTTTAATTATTCTTTCTTCTAAAGAGTGAAAGCTAATCACAACAACTACTCCATTTTCATTAAGCAGTTCTAGTGCTTGATTTAAAGATTTTTTTAAAACTTCAAGCTCATCATTTACATGTATTCTTAAAGCTTGAAATACTTTTTTAGCTGGGTGTTTTTTTTGCTTTAATATTTTTTGAGGTAAAGCTGATTTAATAATATCAACTAACTCAAAAGTTGTATTAATTGGTTTATTTTCACGAAAACTAATAATTTTTTTTGCAATTTGAAAAGCAAAGTTTTCTTCACCATAATTTCTAAAAATAGAAGTTAGTTGTTTTAAATCATAAGTATTAATAACAGTTTTTGCTGTTAAAACATTATTATTAGTGTCCATTCTCATATCAAGTTCACTATCATAACGATAACTAAATCCTCGGTCTGCTATGTCGAACTGTGGTGAAGAAACACCTAAATCATATAATATTCCATCAACTTTACTAATTTTTTTTAAAGCAAGCAAAGCTTTTAAATATGCAAAATTACCTTCTAAAATAGTAAAGTTATTTGAAACTGCCCTAAGCTTCTCTTCACTATTTTTGATGGCTTCTAAATCTTGATCAATTGCATATAAATGCCCTGTTGTAAGTTTTTTTAAAATTTCAAAGCTATGTCCAGCACGCCCTAATGTGCAGTCAACATATATACCATTTGGTTTTATATGCAATAAATCAATTGATTCATTTAATAAAACTGATATATGTTCTTTTGACATTACTTTTCTCCGCCCAATTTCTCTGCAGCAGCATAAATTTGATCTTCATCAACTTCAGATAAGATCTTTTCATATGTGCTTTTATCTCAAATTTCCATTCTATCTCCTAGCCCTAGGATATAAACTTGTTTTGAGACACCAATTTTTTCTAATAAATTTGTGGGTATTTTTACTCTTCCAGATGAGTCAATTGTTAATTCATCAGAATTAGATAATATTAATCTTTCGATTGTTCTTGTAGCTCCATTGAAACTACTTCTTTTACCTAGTTCAGAAAGTAACTCATTAAATTTTTCTGGGGTTCTAATTTCTAAGCAATTTTCTACACCTTTAGAAACAAAAATGATATCTCCAAGTTTGTTTCTAAGTTTTGAAGGGATTGTTATTCTATTTTTATCATCTAAACTATGTTCAAATGTCCCAAGCAACATAATAATCCCCCACTTTCTCCCACATAGATACAATTATATACCTAAATTTAATATTTTCAAGAGATTATAGCTTTTTTCTCCCACAATAGATGTCATTGTATAAAAAAACTTAACGTTTTTTGTAAAACGTTAAGTTTTAATGTATAACTTTTCTTTGTAGTTTATTTATACAATCTAGATAAACAGATTGCTCTAACTTTTGAATATCATAAGCAATTAAATCTTTTTTTAAAACTTTTATTAACTGATTTTTAAAATTGGTGTAGTGATAATATATTGAATTTGTTACATTCAAACAAACCAATGGGTCAAGTTTATCTAAAATATCTCCTAATTTACTAACCTTATCTGTTATTAAGCTTAAGTCAATTTTGTTTTCATAAAAAGCGAGACAAATTGAGGTGTTTAATATTTCTAATTCTATTTCTTCTAAGTTTTTCATTTTTTCTTCTCCTACTTATTAAATCGAACAATTTAAAGAAAAAAATACGGTTTTACTAACAAAATAAAAAAAACAAGCATTAGCTTGTTTTAATTTTATTAATCTTTTTTTACAACTTCTTTATTTTTGTAATATCCGCATTCACGACAAACTCTATGTGGTTTTATTGTTGCTCCACAGTTTTGGCATGACATAAGAGATGCGCTCACTAATGCCAAGTGACTTCTTCTTTTATTCTTTGCAGCTTTACTGGTCTTTCTAAATGGTACAGCCATGTTTACACCCCCGATTTATTGATTTTTGAACTTAAACTCTTTTAATTTATCCCATCTAGGATCTTCTTTGTTTTCTTGTTCTTGTTGGTATTCTTCTTCAGATATTAAAGTAAAATCTTTACCGACAAATGAGATTTTACCATAATTAATTGTGAAATTCATAGGAATATTTAAAACAATTTGTTCTATTGCATACTCTAAAATGTTAAATGATTCTCCAAAAACAATATTTGCTTGATCATTAATAGCACTTTCAAAAAAATATTCATCATCTCAAACAAATTCTTCCTTTTTTATATCCACAACTTTACCATCTCTAGCATCAATTAACTTTAAATCGCAAGTAATTATTGCATTAATATTTATAGCTTTTAAAGATTCTTGATATTTAATTTTACCTTTAATACCAATATTGTTAATATCTTCAATTAATGCATGATTAAAGTTTTTAGATTCGATATTTTTATAAAAGTTATCAAGTTCAATATTTTTTTTAAGTATAATATCTTTTTTTAACATCTATTTAACCTCGATTTTAAGTTTTTCGATATTTTTTAATACTTTATTTCACTCTAATGAAACATCATTGTCTGTTAATTGTTGTTCATTGTTATTAAACTCAAATCCTACGCTAATTGCTGTTTTATAATTATTTTTTAGTTCCTCATCTTGATAAATATCTAACAATTTATAACTTGTTAAATAATTAATATCTTTTGTGATAGTTTTAATTATTTCGTTATACAAGCAATCTTGTCCAAGTATCATTGTTAAATCTCTAGAAGTTTTTTGATATTTTGATATTTCTTTAATAATATTTTTTTTATCAAATAGTTTCTCGATTCTTGACAAGCTAAGTTCTGCTAAATAGGTATTATCTAGTTTATTTGCTTGTTCATATCTTGGACTTAATTTAAAAATAAACCCAATTACTTGATTTTTATAAGTTATTTCAGTGTTTAAATAAGGATGTATATCATCATTTTTTAAACTAATTGGTTTAAATTCTAAATCCATTATACTGATTTGATATTGATTTAGAATTTCATCAATTATACCTTTAATTAGACCATAACTTGCTTCAATATCAAGATTATAAGCTTTTTGATAATATGGTTTTCCACTCATTAATATTGCTAAGTGCTTTTCACGAACTAAATTTTTATTGTAAACATCAGCAATTTCATATAATTTTAAGTTCTTATTTCCTTTAGAGTAATTTGAACCTGCGATTTCAACTGCACTTTGAGCTAAACTTAATCGATAAGTTTCTCTTAAATTACTTAATGGTGACATTAAATTTATTTCATCATTTATATTAAATAAATCTCATTTTTTTACAACTTCTTTATTTAATAATGAATAAGTTTTGATATTGTTAAAACCAATTCCAATTAAGTAGTTTTCAACTTGATTTTTTAATTTATTATTTAAGTTTTTATCCTTTAAAGTAGCTTTTAAAACTTGTTGATGAGGTTTTATGTTGTCATAACCATATAATCTTGCAACTTCTTCTGCAATATCTGCTTTATTTACAATATCAGTTCTTAAAGGGTCGACATTAAAAATTAAGCTATTTTTTTCTGTTTTTTCAATTTTAAAGTCTAAATTTTTAAATAATTTTTTAATTTTTTCAAAAGTTAAATCTAACCCTAAAAACTCATTTAAATATTCTAAATTAACTTCTATAGAAATAGGTTTATCTTTTGGTTCAATTTGAACTTCAATATTTGTATTTGCAGAATAAAGATTATATTGATCAAATCAGTAATGCACTCTTTGACTAGCGCAATTATAAAGTTTAGAACTTATTGGTTTAATTCATCTTTGCATTAAAACGCTACTAATGTTATTTGATTTTTGATGTTTTCTCATTAATATAGGATTTAAAGCTAAATAAACTACTAAAACTTGTTTAGTGGATGAACTTGGTAAAAAATAACTATTAATTTGAGAACCTAATGAACAAATTACTTCATCTGCACACATCAATTCATAATTGAAAGGTTTTTTATCGGTTGAATTATTTTCTATGTACAATTGTGCTTTTATTTTTTCAGGATCTAAAAACAAAATTGGTTGGCCGGTTTCAATAGTTATTGCATTAGCTAAATCTAGTCAAAAGTTTTGTGTTGATTTAGTTCCACAAAATTTTAATCATATGTCTTGATTTGAATAAATTTGAGGTTCTAATAATGAATCGTTAAGATTTTTAACTTCTTTTAAATCAAATAATTCCATAGCACAACTTTTTACAAGCTCATCTGTTAAATTAGATTGTTTTAAAGATACTGAAACATGATAAATCGAAGGTATTTGTTTAAGTTTACTTGTATATTCTTTAATGTCTTTATTAAAGTAATTTGCTAATTCCTTTGCTAATTGTAAAGCGCCTAAAGCGTCACTTCTATTTAGAGTTAAATCTACATCTCAAACAACATCATTAAACCCAATTAAATTCAGTACTTCATTACTACCAATTAATGAATATAAGTCATTTTTAGTGTGAATTGAATAAATACCTTCTTTTTCAATATCTGTTTGTACATCTTGATCTAGTCCAATTTCAGATAACGAACAAATCATACCTTCTGAAGTTTTTCCTTTAATTTCTTTTGTTTCCAATATTTGACCTGTTGAAATTTTTTTACCAGGACTAGCTACTATAACATATTGCCCTTCTTCAACATTACTTGCCCCACAAACAATTGGACTTACTAATTCTTCACCTTTATCAACAAAACAAAAATTTAGTTTTGTACCTTCAATTGGAGCTACATTTCCAACATGTCCTAAAGTTAATTGATCATTTAAATCACGATAAACTCTTTTAAATTCGACTTCAAATCCTAATGAATTCAATGCTGAGGTAATTTCTTCACTTCTAATATCTTTTAAATCTATAAAATTTTTTAATCAATTTCTTGTTAATCTCATAAATTACCTCCTAATCTCCAAAAAATTTAAATTGCTCTAAAAATCTAATATCATTTTCATAAAAATCTCTTATATTTTTAATGCCATATTTTAGCATCGCTACTCTTTCAACACCAATTCCAAACGCTAATCCTCCAACTGTTTCAGGATCTAAGCCGTTTTGTTTAATTACTTCAGGGTCTAACATTCCTGATCCTAATATTTCAATTCATCCTGTATTTTTACAAATATTGCATCCCTTTGTAGAGCAATTTACACATGAAATATCTACTTCACAACTTGGTTCGGTAAAAGGAAAAAAACTAGGTCTCATACGAATTTTTGTTTCTTTAGAAAATAAGCGTTTACACATGTATTCTAAAGTTCATTTCAAAGTAGCAAAGTTAATTTTTTTACCAACAGCAAAACCGTCAATTTGCATAAACTGATGTGAATGAGTTGCATCATCATCATCTCTTCGATAAACATTTCCATAACTAATTGATGCAATATCAATATCTTTAGTTTTTAATTTAGCAAGTTCACTTAATTTTCTAGCAGTCATATTTGTACAATGAGTTCTTAAAACATTATTATTATCAACGTAAAATGTGTCTTGCATATCCCTTGCTGGGTGTCCAATTGGCATGTTTAATTTTTGAAAACAATATTCATCAGATTCATATTCAGTTCCATCAACCATTTCATAACCAAGTTCAGTAAAAATATCTGTGATTTCTTCAATAATCATGTTTAAAGGATGTTTTGAACCTCTTTTAAAATTGATACCACTAATTGAAATATCTGTTTTTTCTTTTTCTAGTTGTTTTTTAAGTTCTTCATATTTGAATTGCTCTTCTAACTCGTTTAAAGTTGAATATATCTTAGTTCTTACTTCATTTATTTTAATTCCAAAAGTTTTTTTATCTTCAGGATTTAAAGTTTTTAATCCAGCAGAAATCTCATACAATGCAGAATCTTTAGAACCATATTGTTTTTTAAGAGCTTCAAAGTCTTTTTTAGAATTTAGCGTTTTTAATTCTTTATTAAAATCATTAAGAATTTGTTCTAATTTTTTTATCATAATTTCCTCACTTGCTATATCAAATAAATTATACTAAATAATCGCTTTTAATTTTGCTGTCTTTATATTAAATATTATTTGATTAATTTCGTATTTTAGTTGATCAATTAATCATTGATATTCATGGTTTATTTGATGAACTGATCTTAAATAAATTAATTTCCTATCTAAAACACTTTTTTTGAGAACTAAAAATTTTCATTCATAAAACAAATCTATGTCATAAAAAGTGTTGTTATACAAAATATCATTGTGGATATGATTATAAAATAAGTAATTAAAAAATACTTCTTCAATAAATGTTTTAAAATTTCAATAAAAAGAGTTTAAGTATTCTTTGCTTACATTGATAGTTTTATTGTCAATTAATTTTTTTACAATATCAATGTGTGATTTAAATAGTTTTCTTGTGTTTGATATTTTTAAAAAAATATCATCACTTTGTTGTTTGTTAAATTGTTTTTTAAAAACATTTTCACAAAAAGTAATTAAGTTGTTTATATTCACAAGTTCTATAATGCCTTCAAATTCTCAACTAAATTTTAAATCGTTAATTTTATAAATCTGAGTTTTTTTTGTAAATTTTTTATTAATATCTTCTACAAGTTTTCCAAACATATTAAACTCCTACTATGTTAAACATATTTATTATATCAAACTTAACTTTAGCAATTTGGTGCTTAATTAAAATAAAAAAAACACCTTTAAAAAGGTGTTTTTTTTATTTCTGAACTGGCGACGTCCTATTTTCGCATGATACTATCTTCGGCGCAGCTAGCCTTAACTTCTGTGTTCGGCATGGGAACAGGTGTGACCCTAGCGCTATTGTCACCAGATCTGAAATTTTTTTGAGAGTTTTTGGTTTTACAACCCAAATCATCCTCTCAAAACTGAATATTAGATGTTTAAATTAATAATACAAAATTAGTTTTTTGACTTCTTTCTAGAAAGACTCTCGATCTATTAGTATTGGTAAGCTGAACACGTCACCGTGCTTACACACCCAACCTATCAACCATGTGGTCTACATGGGATCTTACTTCCGAAGAATGGGAAAACTCATCTTGAAGGAGGCTTCTCGCTTAGATGCCTTCAGCGATTATCCTTTCCGCACATAGCTACCCTGCTATGCCACTGGCGTGACAACAGGAGCACCAGGGGTGCGTCCATTCCGGTCCTCTCGTACTAGGAACAGCTCTTCTCAATTTTCCTACGCCCACAACAGATAGGGACCAAACTGTCTCACGACGTTCTGAACCCAGCTCACGTACCGCTTTAATGGGCGAACAGCCCAACCCTTGGAACCGACTACAGCTCCAGGATGCGATGAGCCGACATCGAGGTGCCAAACCTCCCCGTCGATATGAACTCTTGGGGGAGATAAGCCTGTTATCCCCGGGGTAACTTTTATCCGTTGAGCGACGGCCCTTCCACACGGGACCGCCGGATCACTAAGTCCTGCTTTCGCATCTGTTCGACTTGTAAGTCTCGCAGTTAAGCACCCTTCTACCTTTGCGCTCTTCGTACGATTTCCGACCGTACTGAGGGTACCTTTGAGCGCCTCCGTTACATTTTAGGAGGCGACCGCCCCAGTCAAACTACCCACCAAACACTGTCCCCGACCCGGATAACGGGCCTAGGTTAGAACCTCAATGTAACAAGGGTGGTATTCCAAGGATGACTCCACAGCCACTAGCGTGACCGCTTCAAAGTCTCCCACCTATCCTCTACATGTTACACCAAAATTCAATATTAAGTTATAGTAAAGCTCCACGGGGTCTTTCCGTCTAGTTGCGGGTAACCAGCATCTTCACTGGTACTAAAATTTCACCGAGTCTATAGCCGAGACAGCGAAGGGATCATTACGCCTTTCGTGCGGGTCAGAACTTACCTGACAAGGAATTTCGCTACCTTAGGACCGTTATAGTTACGGCCGCCGTTCACCGGGGCTTCAATTCAATGCTTCGTCGAAACTAACATCTCCTCTTAACCTTCCGGCACTGGGCAGGCGTCACCCCCTATACTTCGTCTTACGACTTTGCAGAGAGCTGTGTTTTTGCTAAACAGTTGCCCCTCCCTCTTCACTGCGGCTCACCATAAGTGAGCACCCCTTCTTGCGAACGTACGGGGTCATTTTGCAGAGTTCCTTAGCTATAGTTATCTCGCTTGCCTTAGGATTCTCTCCTTGACCACGTGTGTTCGTTATGGGTACAGGCACCAAATAAATTAACACTAGAAGCTTTTCTTGGAAGCGTGGAGTCATGGACTTCGCTACTAGCCGAAGCGTTCACTCCCCATCATACTTCAGAGTTAAAGCACGCGGATTTGCCAACGTACACTCCTTTGTATTTAGACCGGCATATCCAACAGCCGGCATCCACTATCCTTCTCCGTCACTCCATCATTTTACTTGGTGGTACAGGAATATCAACCTGTTGTCCATCGACTACGCCTTTCGGCCTCGCCTTAGGTCCTGACTAACCCTGGGTGGACGAACCTTGCCCAGGAAACCTTGGTCAAACGGCATGGAGGATTCTCACCTCCAAACGTTACTCATGCCGGCATAATCTCTTCTAAGCGCTCCACCAGTCTTCACAGTCTGACTTCATCGCCCTTAGAACGCTCCCCTACCACTTACATTGCTGTAAATCCTAAACTTCGGTAATACGCTTAAGCCCCGGTACATTTTCGGCGCAAAGGCACTCGACTAGTGAGCTGTTACGCACTCTTTAAATGATGGCTGCTTCTGAGCCAACATCCTAGCTGTCTGTGCACCTTCACATCCTTACACACTTAGCGTATATTTAGGGACCTTAGTTGTAGATCTGGGCTGTTTCCCTCACGAGCATGGACCTTATCACCCATGTTCTGACTGCCGAGTATGAAATTATGGCATTCGCAGTTTAATTGTAATCAGTACCCCTAGGTGGGGCCATCATACATTCAGAGCTCTACCTCCATAATTCTAAACCTCGACGCTAGCCTTAAAGCTATATCGGGGAGAACTAGCTATCTCCAGGTTCGATTGGAATTTCACCCCTAGCCACAAGTCATCCACGGTCTTTTCAACGAACGTTGGTTCGGTCCTCCATTAGGTTTTACCCTAACTTCAACCTGCTCATGGCTAGATCACCTGGTTTCGTGTCTACGACAACATACTAAACGCCCTATTAAGGCTCGCTTTCACTACGGCTCCGTATATTCTACTTAACCTTGCATGTTATCGTAACTCGCCGGCTCTTTCTACAAAAAGCACGCTATCACCCATTAACGGGCTCTAGCTTCTTGTAAGCATATGGTTTCAGGGACTATTTCACTCCCCTCACGGGGTACTTTTCACCTTTCCCTCACGGTACTGGTTCACTATCGGTAAAATGGTAGTATTTAGGCTTACCCAGTGGTCTGGGTAGATTCCGACAAGGTTTCACGTGCCCCGCCGTACTCAGGATACTCTATCGAGATCAGTGCATTTCGCATACGGGAGTATCACCCTCTACGCTTGTGCTTCCCAACACATTCTGCTATACACTGATTTTGTAACTCTAACAAGAGTCCTACAACCCCGGCCCGTAGACCGGTTTGGCCTGTTCCGCTTTCGCTCGCCGCTACTTACAGAATCACATTCGTTTTCTATTCCTCTAGGTACTAAGATGTTTCAGTTCCCTAGGTTCCCGTTATATAACCTATGTATTCAGTTATAAACACTATGAGATTAATCATAGTAGGTTTCCCCATTCGGACATTTCCGGATCATAGCTTACTTCCAGCTCCCCGAAACTTTTCGCAGGTAGTCACGTCCTTCATCGGCTCCATTTTCCAAGGCATTCACCATATGCCCTTACTATACTTTCTTAAAAAGAAATCCTATTTTTGCATTATAGATAATCTAATAAATATGAAATTTCAGTTTTTCTTAGTAATTTTTAAGTTACTGTTATACGTTTTTTTATGAAACGTAAGAAAAATTAAAATGTCTTTTTCATCTAATATTCAGTTTTCAAAGAACGATTCTCAGAAATTAAAGACGCTATAAAGCGTCCACAATCTCTGAAAACTAGATAGAACCAGATTATAACCAAAAGCTGTTTTATCGATTCGCTCAGCTTTTTATCATTTAACTATGATTAACTCCATAGAAAGGAGGTGATCCATCCGCACGTTCCCGTACGGATACCTTGTTACGACTTCACCCTAATCGCTAATCCTACCTTGGTACGCTCTCTCCTTACGGTTAAGATACGTGCTTCTGGCATTACCAACTCTCATGGTGTGACGGGCGGTGTGTACAAGACCCGAGAACGTATTCACCGCGACATTGCTGATTCGCGATTACTAGTGATTCCGGCTTCATGAAGTCGAGTTGCAGACTTCAATCCGA
This sequence comes from Spiroplasma gladiatoris, assembly GCF_004379335.1. Taxonomy (NCBI): domain Bacteria; kingdom Bacillati; phylum Mycoplasmatota; class Mollicutes; order Entomoplasmatales; family Spiroplasmataceae; genus Spiroplasma; species Spiroplasma gladiatoris. The sequence goes on from NZ_CP038013.1 coordinate 890,384, forward strand.
ACTGAGACTGACTTTTTGAGATTAGCTCCCTCTCGCGAGATTGCGACTCTTTGTATCAGCCATTGTAGCACGTGTGTAGCCCAGGACATAAGGGGCATGATGATTTGACGTCATCCCCACCTTCCTCTAGCTTACACTAGCAGTCTCGCTAAAGTCCTCAACTTAATGTTAGTAACTAGCGATAGGGGTTGCGCTCGTTGCGGGACTTAACCCAACACCTCACGGCACGAGCTGACGACAACCATGCACCACCTGTCTCAATGTTAACCTCCACTACATCTCTGTAGCTTTGCACTGGATGTCAAGCCCTGGTAAGGTTCTTCGCGTTGCTTCGAATTAAACCACATGCTCCACCACTTGTGCGGGTCCCCGTCAATTCCTTTGAGTTTCACTCTTGCGAGCATACTACTCAGGCGGAGTACTTAATGCGTTAGCTGCAGCACCGACTAATGCCGACACTTAGTACTCAACGTTTACGGCGTGGACTACTAGGGTATCTAATCCTATTTGCTCCCCACGCTTTCGTGCCTCAGCGTCAATTACAGGCCAGTAGACCGCCTACGCCACTGGTGTTCCTCCATATATCTACGCATTTCACCGCTACACATGGAATTCCATCTACCTCTCCTGCATTCTAGTTACCCAGTTTTCAAGGCGAACTGGAGTTGAGCTCCAGGCTTTAACCTCAAACTTAAATAACCGCCTACGCACCCTATACGCCCAATAAATCCGGATAACGCTTGCCACCTATGTATTACCGCGGCTGCTGGCACATAGTTAGCCGTGGCTTTCTGGTTAGGTACCGTCAAACTAAAAGCATTTCCTCTTCTAGCATTTCTTCCCTAACAACAGAGCTTTACAATCCGAAGACCGTCATCACTCACGCGGCATTGCTTCATCAGGCTTTCGCCCATTGTGAAAAATTCCCTACTGCTGCCTCCCGTAGGAGTCTGGGCCGTATCTCAGTCCCAATGTGGCCGATCAACCTCTCAGTTCGGCTACGTATCATCGCCTAGGTGGGCTTTTACCCCGCCTACTAGCTAATACGCCGCATCCTCATCTTCTAGCGACCCATACGGGCCTTTTAACAACTTCTGATGCCATAATGTTGTCGTATGCGGTATTAGCAGTCGTTTCCAACTGTTATCCCCCACTAAAAGGTAGATTAGATACGTGTTACTCACCCGTTCGCCACTAGGTGCAAAGCACCTCGTTCGACTTGCATGTATTAGGCATGCCGCCAGCGTTTATCCTGAGCCAGGATCAAACTCTCATTAAAAAAATGCGAATATTTTGATTCATGGCTATATCTGTTTATTACTCAAAAAATTGAATGTATGTATGTACAATTAATTATTTGGTTGTTGTTCTATCTAGTTTTCAAAGATCGTTATTGTTGTGCTGCTATCAATTGAGCACATACATAAATATATAATATTTTAAAATTTAATACAAGTGTTTTTTGATTTTTTTTTAAAATATTTTTAATTTTTTTTGCGTCTTATTCAGCGGCTCTCTTAGCCCTAACTCGACGGCTTTCATATAATAATACTTTACATTCTTAAATACAAGTGTTTTTGAAAAATTTTTTCACTTTTTTTATAAACTTTGTAAAACAACGATAAATACGAGGTTTTTTTTTATTAAAAAATAAAAAATGAGATAAATTTTAATCATCTCATTCTATTGTTGTGCTTTTTTGGTCAGAATCATCATTTATTGGGTCAAAAATTTTATTTACATCAATTTCTAAAGTTTTAGTTTTTTCTCTTTGTAATTTATCAACTACATTAAAACTTTCATTCAAGTTGTTAGAATTCTTATTTTTTTGTGAAACTCTTCTTTTTTGATTTTTAATAACTTCTCAAATTCTATCTCCATCACCTAAAAAAACTTTTCCCTCATAATCAAGATCGATTCTAGGCTCTTTTCTTTCTCGTTGTTCTTTAGTTTTGATATTATTCACAACATTTCCGATTGGTTGTTTATAAAGACTAGCTTTTTGAGCTACTAATCTTCTCGGAATAATGGTTTGTTTATAAGGATCTTTAGGTTTGTCAAAATCCAAATACTCTTCAACAGTATTTGAATATTTATCTTCTTGAACGATTTCTTTTTCAATTGACTCACTTTTATCAACTGGTGTTTCTAAAACTTCTTCATGTTCTTGGGTTTCATAAACTTGTTGTTCTTCAGATTCATTAACTTCATCGGTTGCTAAAAATTGACTTTCGACATCCATGTTTTCAAAATCGTTTTCTGCTAAATTATTTCTTAATTTTTGAATTTTATCAGCTATATTAAATGTTTCATCATTTGGAGTTGATGTAAATGAAAGATCTGGTTCTGGTTCGTTTTGAGAATCAGCTTCTAAATTGGCTTGATTTTGAAAAGATGGTGAAAAATTATTTTGATTAACAAAATTGTTATTTGTAGACACGTTTTGTTGTTTTTGCACAACTGGTTTTACAACATTAGTATTGTTTGCGAAAGTTAAAGCGATGTTAATGATATTTAATACTAAATAAATTGCTATAAGAGCAATTGGTAAATAAACAAATAAAAATTTTGATAAATTTGTTATATTTGTTTTTGTATAATCCAGTGTTGTGTTTTTTGCCCAAATAGTATTTGAATTTATTAGTGTTATAAAGTGAAAAATCAATATAGCAATTAATCCTATATAAACAAATAAATTTATAACAATAAATGCTTTTTGTTTTTGTAGTAAAAAACTTAATAAGTTTGAGATAAATGCGATTATTGCAAATGTAAGTATGAGATATTGCGAAACATTAAATAGTTTAATCACAAATTTTGTTGAATTACTGACATTCATAATAAAGGCAACAGATGCTAAAATGAAAATTGGTGTTACCAAGATTCCCATAGCAAAATTAATTATTTTTGCTGTTCTCATAAAAAATACCCCTATCTTTTTGCCCTAATATACTATTATATTAGCATATTATCTATGTATATTTGTAGTATTAATTTATCAAAAAAATAAGTTTAATAATTAATAACAATACCACGATATCTTGTCATACTCAAAAGTGATTCTCTAATCCCTTGAACTCCTTCTCCAGAATCTTTTATTCCTAAAAACGGAAAACAATCAGGTCCACGTTGAGATTTTGAATTAATATTAATAGTTCCTACTTCAATTTGTTTGGCAACATTTAATGCAGTAGAAATATCTTGACAAAAAATACTTGCTTGAAGTCCGAAATTTGATTTATTAGCGATTTCAATCATTTCTTCAATAGAATTTATTCTTAGTATTGGTAAAACAGGCCCAAATGGCTCTTCTCAGGCGATTCTCATATCAGTTTTAACATGATCTAGTAATGTTGGTCACATTAGATTGTTTTGGCGTTTATCACCAATTACAACTTGTGCTCCTTTAGTTTTTGCATCATCAATTAATCCTTGAATAAAATCACTAGATTTAACATCAATTACTGGTGTAATTGATGCGTTATCTTCTGGATTTCCAACACTTAGTTTTGTAATTTTTTCTTTTAATATTTCTACAAGTTTATCTGCATAATTATCAAAAACAAATACTCTTTTAATAGCAGTACATCTTTGTCCAGAATAACCAAAAGCTCCACTAATAATTTCATTAGCATACTTTTCAAGATTAATATCATCAAGAACTAATGCTGGATCTTTTCCTCCTAATTCTAAAACAAGATCGGTGGTACTACCATTTTTTCTAATTTGATTACCAACATTAACACTGCCAGTAAATGAAATCATATCAATTTCAGGGTTTGAAGTAATTAAATCTCCTACTTCACTTCCTCTACCTGTAACTACATTAAAAATTCCCTTTGGAAGTTTTGCTTCAAAAGCTAGTTTTCCCATATATGCACCAACTAAACTTCCAGCAGTTGCTGGTTTAAAAACAACACTATTTCCCATAACAAGAGCAGGAATGATTTTTGCTAATGCAAGATTAAATGGGTAGTTAAATGGAGAAATAGCTAAAATAACTCCTTTAGCAACTCTTGAAAAAATCCCAATTTTATTTTTAGCCCCCATCCCTTCACCAGTCATTGCTTTAGGATCAATTCTTTTTGCTTCTTCTAATGTATAATCAATAATTTCTACAGTTCTTAAAACTTCACCTAATGAATCTTGTAAGTTTTTTGCAATTTCTTCACTCATTATTTGTGCAATTTCATTTTGGTTTTTTATAATTAAATTTTTAAATTCATTGATAAAAGCAATTCTTTTTAATAAATCAACTTTTTCTCAACTTTTTTGTGCATATCTTGCACTTTTATAAGCATTTTCAATATCTTTTTGTTTTAAAGCAGTCACTCTTCCTGCTGGTTTTAAAGTTGTTGGATTAATAATTTCTAATCATTGACCATTTTCAATAAATTCATTATTGATAAAAGCTTTGTATTCTCTCATAATCGATTCCTTTCTTGTTAATTATATATATTTAATTTAAAAATTAATTTTTATTAAATAATTTGTACATCAAAATTGATCCAGCAACACCAACATTTAAGCTATCAACTTCACTATTAATATCTAAAAGTAAATTATAATCACTTAATAAAGTTAATTGTTGTTTTACACCACTACCTTCGTTTCCTAAAATTAATCCATAATTTTGTTGTTCATCTAATTTATCCAAATTAAAGTTACTAGTTTGATTTAAACTAGTTGATATTATTTTTAATTTTTGATTTTTTAACAAATTAATTTTTTTTTCTAAATCACAATACTCAATATTTAATTTAAAATGATTACCTTGTGCTGCTCTTAAAACTTTAGGATTATAAACACTAACACAATTAAAAGAGCATAAAATATTTTTAAAATTAAAAGCTAATGCACTTCTTAATAATGTACCTAAATTACCAGGATCTTGAATATCATCTAAAATTAAATAATTTGAATTAGTAATTGGATTATTTTTTATATTACAAACAGCAAAAATCTCTTGACTAGTTTTTAAATCACTTAATTTTTTTGCAACATTATCACTTATTTCAATAATGTTTTTAAAATCAAAACTTTTAAAATGTTTTTTAGTAGTTAAAATAGTATCTACAACGTTATTTTTTAAAGCTTCATTAACAATGTTTAAACCTTCAATCAAATATTGTTGATTTAAAAATTGATTTTTTTTATCTTTAAGTGTTAATAATTTTAAAATATAAGCATTTTTAACTGATGTAATGACTTCCATATTTTTACCTTTCGTTTTTATTCTGCAACAAATGTAAATCCAATTTCATATAATTTGTTTTCTGGTTTTGAATAATCATTACCTTTATAATCGGGATTTTCAACAGGATAGCCATGCACACCTTGCGCTCTTCTTGGGGGGTCTAATAATTTCGCTTGAATCGAAACCAATGGACTTACTTTTTGACCACTTGCTTTTTTTTGCCTAGTTTCGTTCATAAGATCTTCATAGTCTTTAACTTTTTCTTGTTTAACTAGAATTCAAATTTTATTTTCATCTCATCATTTAATGATTTTTTTATATTCATTTCAAGTAAATTTAGTAGGAACATCTCCAGCAATAAAACGATTGTTTTGTTGACTTCATCCAGTTACAAAATCTTTTCAAACAACATCTCCTGTTCTTCCTGATGCCATTAACTGTTTTGTTTTTGTAATACATTCTTCAATGGTTTTATTTCCATACCCTATAAAAGTGTTCCCATTTCAAAAAGTAATATAAGAAAACTTTTTAGGATTTCAAACTTCTTCAAAACTAACAGTACTTACTCAATATCTACCATCAGCATGATTTTTAAATAATTCAAATCCATATTTACTATACTTGATAACAATTTCTTTTTTACTTATTTTTACAATTTTATATGTAAAAGTATTTACAATTAAATCTATTTCTTCTTGGGTGAAATTATCTCTAGCATGACGACTAGCATCTCTCAATTTAGTTCTTGGGTCTCTTAAAAAACGATTAATCGCTGCTAAATCAGGTTTGTATCTTCCATAAAGGCGATCTTCACTGTTAGGGTCAGGCATAACAACTTTTGAACCAGTTTTTTCTTTTTCAGTACGTTTTTCACGTTCTTCATTTTGTTGTTTTAATCTAGCAATAATACTTTTTGCATCACTTTTTGATTCTTCGTTTTGAGAATTACTTAAAGTTTCTTGTTTTTCATTTTTTACAACCTCATTTTTTACAGTAAAATCATTCTCTTCTAAATAACGCTCATTAACTAATTCTTCTTTTATATTTTCTTTTGTTTCTTTAACATCTTCTTTTAAAGATGGCATTTTTGGGTCATTAGGATTGTTTGGTTTGTAGTCTGTTAATTTTTTTTCAAATTTATTATCTTCCATAAAATCACCCCCTACTTTTTTAATAATTATTATCTTGTCTTTTAAAATTTATCTCATTTTTTTTATTATATGAAACAATTAAGTCTTCTTGACTAAAATTTAATATTTTTGCAATTGAAAAAAATGTATCAAGCATTATTTTATAGTTATTATGACTTTTATTATTGTTAAAATTAGCAATACTTTCAAAACATTTTAAATATGCAGTATTTATTTCATTTTCTTTAAAATCAAATTTATAATCTTTAAAATCATAATCAATCATAATCGCAATTGAAAAAATAAAGTGAATAGCATCTATATATTCTTCTAATAAAACTTCTTTTGAGCTTGCTGATTTATTCGATCAAAATTTAAAAGACCTTTGTTCATTGATAAATTCGCTAACCTCAACATATAAAGCTACTATTTTTTTTGATAAAAGCTCATCATTTTTAATAATTTTTCATTTATCTTCAATATACTTATCTAAAATTTTTTGTTTTTCAAAAATATAACTAATATCTGCGTTTTTTAACATTTATTTTCTCCTTATAATGATTTTAATTAAAAATAAATTAGTGTCAATAAAAGAAAAAAATAACTCCTTATAAAAATTATTAAAGAGTTATTTTACTTTTTAGTTTATTATTGTGTTTTTTAAATCAATAATTGAGTAATTAAAGTCAGTGTTGATTGAACTATTAAAATTGAGTTTTTCATCCTTTTTAGCACTATTAAATTTCAAAAATGTAAATGTATAATAATTAGATAATTTAATTTCAATAACAGTTTTATCTAAATAAACTTCAAAATTATTACTAATTTTATCACTATCAAATTTTAAACTTCTAGATAGATTAAATTCTACTGAATCTACTAATCTTTCATAATTTGTAGTTCTTTTAAAATCAATTGAATTAGTTTCATAGTTAATATGAAATTTTAATTCATAAATACTGTCTTTAATTTCTAAATCAATTTTATTATTAACTTTTTTATCAAAATTTAAGCTTAATTTGTAAGTCCCTCCGTTTTCTGTGAAGTTATTAGTATTATAGCTTTGAATTTTTTTAGTCTCTAAAAAATCTTTAAAACCAAAAATTGAAGATTCAATTGAATAATTGTTATTAGTTTTTTTCAAAACTAATTTTCTAGCTAATGACATTGCCCCAATTCTTCCATCATCTGGAGCATTATAAATATAGTTTCAATTTCCAACTCAAGCTGTTGAAATTAATTCATCAATATTTCGATTTGTTGTATTTTTAGTCATAAATTTTGCAGCATAAAAATCTGTTCCAAAGTCTAGTCTTTTTGTTTCTTGATTTTCATCTGGTTTAAAAACAAAGTTTTTATTAATAGTTCCAACTACATAATAAGTACCTGAAGAAAAGTTATCCGCATCAGGTCCTCATGAACCGTTACCACAATAAAATAAAACTCATTTTTTTTCATTTGAATCACTAACTTTCATTTCAAATAAGTTAGGACATTCTAACATAGGATGTTTAGCAACATATTTTCCAGTTTTTTTATAACCCTCAGTTGGATTGTCTGAAACTCAAACTCCAAAACTATCGTTTTGAGCTAAATACATAACATATTTGTTATCAATCTCAAAAAAATAAGGATCTCTAAAATCTCCTGGATTTTCAATTTCTTCACGATAATTAATAATTGGAGTTTGTTTTATTGCTGAAAAACTATAACCTCCATCAGTAGAGTAAAAACCTAAAATATTTTGCTCATTTTTTCCAAAAGTTGAAGTCATTGCAATTATTGCATCACTTCCATAACCAAATGAATTATTTTTATCTTCAAATACAGTTCCTGATGAAACATCATTATAATCAGTTGCATCATTTTTTAATGCAATTCCTACATAGTTTCAATGAACTCAATCAGTTGTGGTTATATGATACATACTTGAACCCCATTTACCTTTATTAACCCCATAATCATCAAATCTTGCTTGATCATTATAAAGATAGTAAATGTGTCAAACACCATCACGATAAAAACCACCTTGTATATCATTCATTAGACCAACTTTATCCATTTGAATGTGAAACTGGTTAGTATATCTTTCCTGGCGTTGATAAGGGTCTGAGCTTGTATTAAATATACTTAATACTAGAATATTTCAAATTATTAAGAAAGCCAAAAGAACTTTTATAATTCATTTTATTTTCATACAATTTTCCTTTATTACTATGCAACTTGATAATATTGATATTCAATATCAATATTATCAGCATTAAATTTAATGTCTTCTTTTGAAATTGCATCTATAAATTTAAGCATTGAAAATACAGTTCCATCAATAAATTTAAACTCAACTATTGTTTTATCTACATAAACTTCAAAATTTAAATCTCCGTTAAGATTACTTAAATCAGTTTTAAAAACTCTTAACTTTTCAAATTCTTCTTTACCATAATTAAAACTTATATTTATTAATCTTTTAACAGATATTTGATTTTGTAAAAAATCAAATAAAATTGTAATGTTATATTGATCATCACAAATTTGCATTTCTACATTGTCTTTATTATTTTTTTGAATATTTTTTAAAATGAAATTAGTTTTAAAGTACTGACCTTTTAAGTTTTCATGTTCTAAAAAATTAGTTTGATTAATAATATTTCCTGTTTTTAAAACTTGAAATTTATTAAATCCTAAAAAATTAGTTTCAAATGTATAGTCTGGTTTTTCTTTAGTTCCTTTATTTAAAAGTTTAATTTCTCTTGCTAAAGACATATTTCCAAGTCTTCCATCATTTGGAATAGAAAAATTATAGCTTCAATTATTAACTCACCCAGTAGTTATTAGGCTATCAATATCAGTATTTTTATAGCTTGTTGACATAAATTTTGCAGCATAATAATCTGGTCCAAAGTCTAATCTTTTGTATGCTTCTTCATTATCTGGTTTAAAAACAAAAGTTTTTTCATCTAAACTTCCAGTTACATAATAGGTTCCAGAAGATAAATTATCTGCATTTTCTCCTCAACCACCATTTCCACCATAAAGTGCTACTCATTTTTTTTCGACTGAATCTTTTATATTAATTTCAAATAAATTTGGACACTCTAACATTGGATGTTGCGCTTTAAAGCTACCAGTTTTTTTATATTCTCCAAGTGGATTATCAGAAACATAAACTCCAAACTCATTTTCTTCAGCTATATACATAATAAATTTATTATTTTTTTTAAAAAAATAAGGGTCTCTAAAATTTTCATTAGTTTCTTTATGAGGGTTTCATAAAATTGGTTCTTCTTTTA